>NZ_JBMXBO010000029.1:0-5275 GCF_049546925.1 Acinetobacter sp. AND/436 | reverse complement strand
TAATGAGCTGGCGATGACTTACTCTCACATGGGTAACCCCACACTACCATCAGCGCTAAGAGGTTTCACTTCTGAGTTCGGGAAGGGATCAGGTGGTTCACTCTTGCTATTGTCGCCAGCACAACTGTTATGGACTTGTTCGGGTCTTAGTTACTTTGCTTAAGCTTGATGCTTTTGCATGTAATGCCTTACTTTGTTCCAAATGAGTTATTAACGGATTGGCTATTGGGTCTGAATTTTATTGTGTCGCATTAACTAAATCAAGGATTAGTTTAGAATTCAGCTTGATACAACAACTGTTTGGGTGTTGTATAGTCAAGCCTCACGAGCAATTAGTATTGGTCAGCTTCACATATCGCTATGCTTCCACACCCAACCTATCAACGTCCTAGTCTCGAACGGCTCTTTAGAGGAATAAATTCCTAGGGAAATCTTATCTTGAGGTAGGCTTCCCGCTTAGATGCTTTCAGCGGTTATCCCTTCCGAACATAGCTACCCGGCGATGCGACTGGCGTCACAACCGGTACACCAGAGGTTCGTCCACTCTGGTCCTCTCGTACTAGGAGCAGATCCTCTCAAATTTCCAGCGCCCACGGTAGATAGGGACCGAACTGTCTCACGACGTTCTAAACCCAGCTCGCGTACCTCTTTAAATGGCGAACAGCCATACCCTTGGGACCTGCTTCAGCCCCAGGATGAGATGAGCCGACATCGAGGTGCCAAACACCGCCGTCGATATGAACTCTTGGGCGGTATCAGCCTGTTATCCCCAGAGTACCTTTTATCCGTTGAGCGATGGCCCTTCCATACAGAACCACCGGATCACTAAGACCTACTTTCGTACCTGCTCGACTTGTGGGTCTCGCAGTTAAGCGCGCTTTTGCCTTTATACTCTACGCGTGATTTCCGACCACGCTGAGCGCACCTTCGTACTCCTCCGTTACTCTTTAGGAGGAGACCGCCCCAGTCAAACTACCCACCAGACATGGTCCTCGTCCCGGATCACGGGACAGAGTTAGAACCTCAACATTACCAGGGTGGTATTTCAAGGACGGCTCCATTGGAACTGGCGTTCCAACTTCAAAGCCTCCCACCTATCCTACACAAGTAAGGTCAAAGTTCAATGTCAAGCTGCAGTAAAGGTTCACGGGGTCTTTCCGTCTAGCCGCGGGTACACTGCATCTTCACAGCGATTTCGATTTCACTGAGCCTCTGCTGGAGACAGCGCCGCCATCATTATGCCATTCGTGCAGGTCGGAACTTACCCGACAAGGAATTTCGCTACCTTAGGACCGTTATAGTTACGGCCGCCGTTTACTGGGGCTTCGATCAAGAGCTTCGCTTACGCTAACCCCATCAATTAACCTTCCAGCACCGGGCAGGCATCACACCCTATACGTCCACTTTCGTGTTTGCAGAGTGCTATGTTTTTAATAAACAGTTGCAGCGGCCTGGTTTCTGCGGCTGTCAACCGCTCAGGGAGCAAGTCCCATCACCGTCAACAGCGTACCTTCTCCCGAAGTTACGGTACCATTTTGCCTAGTTCCTTCAGCAGAGTTCTCTCAAGCGCTTTGGTCTACTCGACCTGACCACCTGTGTCGGTTTCGGGTACGATTCCAGTGTAACTGAAGCTTAGAGACTTTTCCTGGAAGCATGGTATCAGCCACTTCGCTAGTAAACTAGCTTGCTATCAGCTCTCAGCATAGAGCACCCCGGATTTGCCTAAGATGCATGCCTACAGCCTTCCACCTGGACAACCAACGCCAGGCTGACTTAACCTTCTCCGTCCTCTCATCGCATTACACTGAAGTATTGGAATATTAACCAATTTCCCATCGACTACGCCTCTCGGCCTCGCCTTAGGGGTCGACTCACCCAGCCCCGATTAACGTTGGACTGGAACCCTTGGTCTTTCAGCGAACGGGTTTTTCACCCGTTTTGTCGTTACTCACGTCAGCATTCGCACTTCTGATACCTCCAGCAGACTTCTCAATCCACCTTCATCGGCTTACAGAACGCTCCCCTACCACGTATACAATGTATACATCCGCAGCTTCGGCACATAGTTTTAGCCCCGTTACATCTTCCGCGCAGGCCGACTCGACTAGTGAGCTATTACGCTTTCTTTAAAGGGTGGCTGCTTCTAAGCCAACCTCCTAGCTGTCTATGCCTTCCCACATCGTTTCCCACTTAACTATGATTTTGGGGCCTTAGCTGGCGGTCTGGATTGTTTTCCTCTTGACTACGGACGTTAGCACCCGCAGTCTGTCTCCCGGATAGTACTCATCGGTATTCGGAGTTTGCATCGGTTTGGTAAGTCGGGATGACCCCCTAGCCGAAACAGTGCTCTACCCCCAATGGTATTCGTCCGAGGCGCTACCTAAATAGCTTTCGGGGAGAACCAGCTATCACCAGGCTTGATTAGCCTTTCACCCCTATCCACAAGTCATCCCCTGGCTTTTCAACGACAGTGGGTTCGGTCCTCCAGTTAGTGTTACCCAACCTTCAACCTGCTCATGGATAGATCGCCTGGTTTCGGGTCTACACCCAGCAACTATACGCCCTATTAAGACTCGGTTTCCCTACGGCTCCCCTATGCGGTTAACCTTGCTACTGAATGTAAGTCGCTGACCCATTATACAAAAGGTACGCAGTCACCACACGAAGTGGCTCCCACTGCTTGTATGCATGCGGTTTCAGGATCTATTTCACTCCCCTCACAGGGGTTCTTTTCGCCTTTCCCTCACGGTACTGGTTCACTATCGGTCAGTCAGGAGTATTTAGCCTTGGAGGATGGTCCCCCCATATTCAGACAAGGTTTCACGTGCCTCGCCCTACTCGTCATCATTATGTGTGCCCTTTCGTGTACAGGACTATCACCCACTATGGTTGCACTTCCCAGAGCATTCCACTAAAACACACATAACTTAATGGGCTGTTCCCCTTTCGCTCGCCGCTACTGAGGGAATCTCAATTGATTTCTTTTCCTAAGGGTACTGAGATGTTTCACTTCCCCTCGTTCGCCTCAATACACTATGTATTCATGTATTGATACCTACCTTATGGTAAGTGGGTTTCCCCATTCAGACATCTCCGGATCAAAGGATATTTGCCGCCTCCCCGGAGCTTTTCGCAGGCTATCACGTCTTTCTTCGCCTCTGACTGCCAAGGCATCCACCACATGCACTTAATTACTTGACTATACAACCCCAAACAGTCGTTAATCCCTACAAGTAGGATTAAGACAATTAAATAAATAATCAATTATCTATTTAATCTACAGTTCGAAGTCACGTGCACTTAAGCACCGTACAGCTTCAATCTAAATTCATATACCAAAACGCTTGATTCAGTTAATTTGCTAGTTCTCAATTCAATCTACGTTCATCAACCCGTCATAACAACGCGTTAACGTATATTGATTGAGTGAACAATTTATTTCAGACTCAATTTTGCCAATCTGTTAATGATTCACTGCATCCTCGTCGGACTGCAGTTAACTGTGATAAATCACAGAGATTAATAAGCATAAACTTACTAAGCTCTATAATCTATGGTGGAGACTAGGAGAGTCGAACTCCTGACCTCCTGCGTGCAAAGCAGGCGCTCTACCAACTAAGCTAAGTCCCCAGCTTATCATTTAAGTCAATGTTCTGATTTCTATTCGCTCTGCAATTGCTTGCTTGTCGTTAGTGGTGGGTCTGACAAGACTTGAACTTGTGACCCCACGCTTATCAAGCGTGTGCTCTAACCAACTGAGCTACAGACCCTCAGATACATCGTCATGAAGAACAACTTGTTGTGGATTCTTACTAATCGTCAATCTTTCGTTAAGGAGGTGATCCAGCCGCAGGTTCCCCTACGGCTACCTTGTTACGACTTCACCCCAGTCATCGGCCACACCGTGGTAAGCGTCCTCCCTAAGGTTAGACTACCTACTTCTGGTGCAACAAACTCCCATGGTGTGACGGGCGGTGTGTACAAGGCCCGGGAACGTATTCACCGCGGCATTCTGATCCGCGATTACTAGCGATTCCGACTTCATGGAGTCGAGTTGCAGACTCCAATCCGGACTACGATCGGCTTTTTGAGATTAGCATCACATCGCTGTGTAGCAACCCTTTGTACCGACCATTGTAGCACGTGTGTAGCCCTGGCCGTAAGGGCCATGATGACTTGACGTCGTCCCCGCCTTCCTCCAGTTTGTCACTGGCAGTATCCTTAAAGTTCCCATCCGAAATGCTGGCAAGTAAGGAAAAGGGTTGCGCTCGTTGCGGGACTTAACCCAACATCTCACGACACGAGCTGACGACAGCCATGCAGCACCTGTATCAGAGTTCCCGAAGGCACCAATCCATCTCTGGAAAGTTCTCTGTATGTCAAGGCCAGGTAAGGTTCTTCGCGTTGCATCGAATTAAACCACATGCTCCACCGCTTGTGCGGGCCCCCGTCAATTCATTTGAGTTTTAGTCTTGCGACCGTACTCCCCAGGCGGTCTACTTATCGCGTTAGCTGCGCCACTAAAGCCTCAAAGGCCCCAACGGCTAGTAGACATCGTTTACGGCATGGACTACCAGGGTATCTAATCCTGTTTGCTCCCCATGCTTTCGCACCTCAGTGTCAGTATTAGGCCAGATGGCTGCCTTCGCCATCGGTATTCCTCCAGATCTCTACGCATTTCACCGCTACACCTGGAATTCTACCATCCTCTCCCATACTCTAGCTAACCAGTATCGAATGCAATTCCCAAGTTAAGCTCGGGGATTTCACATTTGACTTAATTAGCCACCTACGCGCGCTTTACGCCCAGTAAATCCGATTAACGCTCGCACCCTCTGTATTACCGCGGCTGCTGGCACAGAGTTAGCCGGTGCTTATTCTGCGAGTAACGTCCACGCATCTAGGGTATTAGCCTAGAGCGCCTCCTCCTCGCTTAAAGTGCTTTACAACCAAAAGGCCTTCTTCACACACGCGGCATGGCTGGATCAGGGTTCCCCCCATTGTCCAATATTCCCCACTGCTGCCTCCCGTAGGAGTCTGGGCCGTGTCTCAGTCCCAGTGTGGCGGATCATCCTCTCAGACCCGCTACAGATCGTCGCCTTGGTAGGCCTTTACCCCACCAACTAGCTAATCCGACTTAGGCTCATCTATTAGCGCAAGGTCCGAAGATCCCCTGCTTTCCCCCGTAGGGCGTATGCGGTATTAGCATCCCTTTCGGAATGTTGTCCCCCACTAATAGGCAGATTCCTAAGCATTACTCACCCGTCCGCCGCTA
>NZ_JBMXBO010000028.1:0-8612 GCF_049546925.1 Acinetobacter sp. AND/436 | reverse complement strand
TCTCCTGCTCGTATCTTAAGAGAAAATTCTACTTTTAGATCCTATTATTTTTAGGGGGGATTACCGGATTTTGGTTGGTCGGGTGAAACTATATATAAGTGCACTACAGTTAGAAAATGGAGAGCTTTTACTCGTCGTTTCTCCTCAGTTTAATGCCAATGCTATTCAGGATTATGCATTACGCTGGGAAATTGAAACCTTATTCAGTTGTCTCAAAGGACGCGGGTTTAATCTTGAAAATACGCGCTTGACAGACCCTAGACGAGTGAAAAAACTGATTGCGGTGTTAGCTATAAGCTTCTGTTGGTGTTACTTAACGGGTGAATGGCAGCATAATCAAAAAAAAGCGATAAAAATAAAGAAGCATGGACGACTCTCAATGAGTTTATTTCGCTATGGTTTAGACTATGTTCAAATGGCGATTCAGCGTTTAATTGGTTTTGGGAAAAAAGAAGAGTTTAAGGAAATTTTGGCAATTTTAAGAAAGCAGAATCCTGATAGGATAAGGGTTCTGTGAAATTTGTCGTGTACAGAGAAAAATTATATAGTTTAGAGATGTGTAGACAACATATTGCGAGTAACATTCGTGTTATAAAATAATTTTGAAAGATTTCTTTAGCACAAGTTTTTGGGTAATCACAAACATGAATATTAAAAAACTCACACTGGTGAGTGTAGTGGTGATTTTGGGTTTGGTGGCTTATTTGGTCTGGCAAAATATGACCCAATCCGATACAGAAGCTTTAGTCAGTGGTAATGGGCGAATTGAAGCAACTGAAATTAATATCTCCAGTAAATTAGCTGGCCAGTTAGAAGAAATCTTGGTGCAAGAAGGCGACTTTGTAGAATCAGGTCAAGTTTTAGCCCGTATTAAAGTGTCTGCTTTAGAAGCACAACTCCGTGAAGTCCAAGCCCAGCAGCGTCAGGCACAAGATGGCATTGCTACCGCAGAAGCGCAAGTCGCCATGCGAATCAGTGAAAAAGCTGCAGCGCAAGCCATGGTTGTTCAACGTGAAACTGAACTGGTTGCGGCTAAAAACCGTTTGGCACGAACTGAAATTTTGGCTAAAGATGGAGCATCATCAAAACAGCAATTAGATGATGAACGTGCAGATGTTAAAAGTGTGGCTGCGGTGTTGAGTGCAGCAAGAGCACAAGTAGACAGTGCACAAAGCGCAATTGTGGCAGCAAGAAGTCAGGTGTCCAGTGCACGTTCACAAGTCGATGCGATTAAGGCCACAGTAGAGCGGATTAATTTTGATATTGAAGATGCCCAGCTCAAAGCTCCATTAAAGGCACGTGTTCAGTTTTTGGTGGCACAACCCGGTGAAATGATTGCCGCAGGCGGACGGGTCATGAACCTGATTGTTCTGTCGGACGTTTATATGACCTTCTTTCTGCCAGAAACGGTGGCAGGCCGAATTGCCATAGGTACAGAAGTTCGTATTGTGCTGGATGCAGCCAAAAATGTAGTGATCCCTGCCCGTGTTTCTTTTGTTGCAGATACTGCACAGTTCACCCCAAAAACAGTGGAAACTGCAAGTGAACGTCAAAAACTGATGTTTCGAGTTAAAGCCAAAATTGATCCAGCTTTGTTACAAAAGCACATTCAGCAAGTCAAAACTGGCCTTCCAGGCGTGGCTTATATCAAAGTTGATGAAAGTGCTCCTTGGCCTGAATTCCTAAGCAATCTGGTTAAATCATGACAGCATCATCTGCGCAAGGTGCGATTGTTGCCGACATTCAACAGGTCAGTCTGAAATATGGCAAAACTCAGGCTTTAATAGATATTTCTCTGTCCTTGCCTGCAGGCTGCATGATTGGTCTGATCGGTCCAGATGGCGTGGGTAAATCAAGCCTACTGGCATTGCTGGCAGGTGCCAAGGTCGTTCAGCAGGGCCGTTTGATGGTACTCGGTGGTGATATTGCCGATGCAAAACACCGCAGAAAAGTTTGCCCGCATATTGCCTATATGCCACAAGGGCTTGGCAAAAACTTATCCAAAACTCTTTCGGTGGAAGAAAACCTACAATTTGTTGCCCGTTTGTTTGGACATAATGCGGCAGAAAGCCGAAAGCGTATTGATGCACTCACCAAAAGCACTGGGTTGTATGACTTTTTGGATCGTCCCGCAGGAAAACTCTCTGGCGGGATGAAGCAGAAACTCGGCCTGTGTTGTTCTTTGATTCATGATCCTGATTTTTTAATTTTAGATGAGCCGACCACTGGGGTTGACCCTTTGGCACGCTCGCAGTTTTGGGAGTTGATTAACCGTATTCGTCGTGTCCGCCCACAAATGAGTGTGATTGTCGCCACAGCGTATATGGATGAAGCGCAAGGTTTTGACTGGTTAGCGATGATGGATGAAGGCAGAATCCTGAAAACTGGTAGTCCTGATGAGCTGTTGGCACAAACTGGCAGCCACAGTTTAGAAGAGGCCTATATCAAGCTTTTGCCAGAGCAAAAGAAACAAGGTTATGAACCAGTCGTTATTCCTGCCTTGCCTCATCATGATTCAGAAGGATATGCGCTGGAAGCCAAAGATCTGACCGTTAAGTTCGGTGATTTTACCGCAGTCGATCATGTCAATTTTCAGATTCGCCGTGGTGAAATTTTTGGTTTTTTAGGCTCCAATGGTTGTGGCAAATCGACCACTATGAAAGTTCTGACGGGATTGCTGGAAGCTTCGGAAGGGCAGGCATGGTTGTTCGGCCAACCCGTGGAAGGCAGTGATATAGCGACCCGTCGCCGTGTTGGCTATATGTCACAATCCTTTTCACTCTACAGTGAATTGACGATTACTCAGAACTTGGTGCTGCATGCCAAGTTATTTCATGTGCCTGCAGAGCAGATTGCATCACGTGTGCATGAGATGCTGCAGCGTTTTGACTTAAGTAATGTAAAAGACAAATTACCAGATGATTTACCGCTCGGCTTGCGGCAGCGTCTGTCATTGGCAGTTGCTTTGGTACATCAGCCTGAAATTTTAATTCTGGATGAGCCGACCTCTGGCGTAGACCCCATCGCGCGGGATAATTTCTGGCGTCATTTGATCACTTTGTCACGTCAAGATGGGGTCACCATCTTTATTTCCACCCACTTTATGAATGAAGCAGAGCGCTGTGACCGTATGTCATTGATGCATGCAGGACGGGTCTTGGACAGTGCAGCGCCTGCACAATTAATAAAAAACCGTCAAGCGAGTTCATTAGAAGAAGCTTTTATTGGCTATCTGTTGGACGCAGGTGCTGGTGTTGGCGCTCAGACTGCGACAGAAGAAAAGGATGAACAGCAAGCTAGTGATCATCTGTCTGTTAATACGCAACAACCGAAGTCTGGTCGATTCAGCCTACAGCGCTTGCTCAGTTATGCATGGCGTGAATCGCTAGAACTGGCGCGTGATCCGATTCGTGCGACCATGGCTTTGGTCGGGTCAATCATTTTGCTGTTGGTGATGGCACTTGGAATCACCATGGATGTGGATGATCTGACGTTTGCAGTGTTGGATCGTGACCAGACAGGTTTAAGCCAGAATTACACGATGAGTATCGCTGGCTCACGTTATTTTGTGGAAAAATCACCTCTGCAAAGTTATGAAGACCTAGACCAGCGCATGCGCAGTGGGGGTATTGCTTTGGCGATTGAAATTCCACCTGGTTTTGCGCGAGATGTGGCTCGGGGAGAGAACGTCAAAATTGGTGCATGGATTGACGGAGCTATGCCGCAGCGTGCAGAAACGGTTCAGGGCTATGTGCAAGGGATTCATGCTCATTGGTTAATGCAGCAAGCCTTGGAACAAAGTGGTTATAAATATTCCAGTGCGGTCAATGTAGAAACCCGCTTTCGTTATAACCCAGATATCAAGAGCTTGCCAGCAATGGCTCCAGCTTTGTTCCCATTATTAATTCTGCTCATTCCTGCAATGCTTACAGCACTGTCTGTGGTACGAGAAAAAGAACTGGGTTCGATTGTGAATTTGTATGTTACTCCAGTCACCCGCAGTGAATTCTTAATTGGCAAGCAAATTCCTTACGTGGTACTGGCCATGCTGAATTATTTCCTGATGTGCCTGATGATAGTGGTGTTTTTTGATGTGCCGATTAAAGGCAGTTTTTTGACGCTAACATTGGCATCTTTACTGTTTATTATTTTTTCTACAGCTACAGGTTTATTGGCTTCGGCACTAACCAAAAGTCAGATCGCCTCGATGTTTTTGGTGATGCTCGGTACGATGATTCCAGTGATGCAATTTGCGGGCATTATTAATCCCGTTTCTGCATTGGAAGGTTTTGGTCGCTGGTTTGGAGAGATCTATCCTGCGACACACATGATCAATATCAGCCGTGGGGTGTTCAATAAGGCATTGGGTTTTGAAGACTTGAGTCAGGGTTTCTGGATTATTCTGCTGTCCGTCCCCGTGATGATGTGTGCAGCAATCCTTGCACTAAAAAAACAGGAGCCCTAGGATGTTCAGACAGAAAATACAGAATATCTATCAGCTCGGTTGCAAGGAGTTGTGGAGTCTTTGGCGTGAGCCAGTCATGCTGATTCTTATCATTTACACCTTTACAGTGGCCATTTACACGGCTGCTACAGCCATGACAGACAGCCTGAATATGGCGCCTATTGCGATTGTAGATGAAGATCATTCAACTTTGTCTGAGCGGATTAGCTCGGCATTTTATCCACCTTATTTTATTCCGCGAACCACAGAACTGAATTACATGGATACTGGAATGGATGCAGGTGAATTTACCTTTGCTTTAAATATTCCAGTGAATTTTCAGGAAGATGTCTTGGCGGGTAACTCGGCCGCAATTCAGGTCAATGTAGATGCAACACGTATGTCGCAAGCTATGATCGGGGCAGGTTATATCCAACAGATTGTACAGTCAGAAGTTAGTGAATATTTGCTGCATCATCGTGAAATGACCAGTATGCCAGTAGAGCTGGAAATGCGGGCACGCTTTAACCCAACACTAGACCAGAAATGGTTTGGCAGTGTTATGGAAATCATCAACAACGTAGCGATGCTGTCTATTATTCTGACTGGTGCTGCGTTAATTCGTGAGCGTGAACACGGTACGGTTGAACACTTGATGGTGATGCCAGTCACGGTGTTTGAAATCATGATGTCCAAAGTCTGGTCGATGAGTCTAGTGGTATTGATAGCAGCTTTTATCGGTCTGAAGCTGGTGGTACAGATGGCCTTAAACGTACCTATAGAAGGTAACTTGTTTCTGTTCTTCTTTGGTGCTTTGTTGACGTTGTTTGCCACCACTTCGATGGGGATTTATTTGGCGACTATGTCCAAATCCATGCCGCAGTTTGGCTTGTTAATGATGTTGATTTTGATTCCGATGCAGATGCTTTCAGGTGGCATGACACCGCGAGAAAGTATGCCTGAAGTATTGCAATATCTGATGCTGATTGCACCGACCACACATTTTGTTGAGCTGGCTCAGGCCATTTTGTACCGAAATGCTGGGCTAAATATCGTTTGGCCATCGTTTCTGTGGCTGATAGCAATTGCAATTGTGTTCTTTTACGTGGCGTGGAAACGCTTTAAAGATACGATTCATACCATGGCTTAAAGGTTTTAATTTGGTTTGGCTTTGTTGCATAAATATGTAAGCATCTGATTTAAATAAATTTAATTTTGGATCAAAAAATAATCAAAACCTTTAAAATCATATAGTTATGAAATCTTTGTGCAACAAAGCCAGTCATAAGTATAAAAATGAAGGTTACATTCACTGAAGATACATCATAAATTATGGAGGATTTTTTTGTAAATTCAGTGGACTATTCTTAGTTTTAATTAGTTGATGATAATTACTGATTACAATAAGTATTTGTCTTAAGTGGCCTACTCGGAACAGGAATAAGTGATAGGGTTTGAATAGGAATAGATGGTAGGTTTATATCAGAATACGCAAAGATGGAAAGTAGAGTGATAGCTAACATGTGCTAAATATATTCAATTATTTTTATTGTTTATTTTATTTATAAAGAAGAACAGACCACTTTGACCCAATGGAGTAGTTCAAACTGCGCCAATCATTCAGCTCAATGTGATCTAGATTGAAATATGCACATATATTAGAGAAGAGTGAGCTAAATAAATCGACAAATCAGGTGAGTCGATTGAGAGAGATTGTAGCGAGTGCATTAGGAGATGATCCCTCGACAATTCGATCAGGAAGCAGTTTCTT
Source organism: Acinetobacter sp. AND/436 (assembly GCF_049546925.1). NCBI lineage: Bacteria > Pseudomonadati > Pseudomonadota > Gammaproteobacteria > Moraxellales > Moraxellaceae > Acinetobacter > Acinetobacter sp. AND/436. The sequence goes on along the minus strand of NZ_JBMXBO010000028.1, from coordinate 2,397 downwards.
TATTCATTGGATTTCTACTATCTGATTTGATTTCATCTAGCTTGTTTTCTAATGCTAGGAAAGGGGGTAAGTGGCGATATTTTTCGAATAAATTGGCTAGCTTTGGATCATGTTGAGCATTAAATTTATATATGTAAAAAACTTTGATCATGATGCTAAGTGCATCTGTTGAAGATGGGGATTCATCAGAAAAAAACTCCCTATAGAGTGATAAAAAAGCACCACCTAAAAAGAATTTTTCGTTATTTAGAGTTTTTCTAGCTTTGATTTTTTCTTGTTCATGAGTTTTATCTTCAGGGGATACCATATTTTTAGAAACACTATTTTTAATCATTTCACTATGATGACTACGATAGTTGTTAAGTTGTTTTTGTAGATTAAAATATTCATCACTTGTTAGGGTATTAAAATTTTCATAGATATTTAAAATTTTATTTTCAATTGGTTTTAATTTTTCGCTTGGAATACTTTTTAAATATTTAATTATCTCATTATTTTTTCTTCTTTCCTTTAATTTATATTCACATTGGTTTATTAGCTTTATATTATTTAATTTAAATTCATCATATTTAGCTTTATCACGGGATAAAATTTCTAAATCAATATTATCTAGAAGAGAGATTAGTTTTGTTTCGCATTGATATTTGGGATCAAAGAATAGTTCCTGCTTATATATATAAAGTAAGCCATATAAATCATCTTTTGTAATCGTTTTTTTAGGTCTACCAGCCATGTTTTTGCTCCAGTTGTAAATGAATTTTTATTTATAACAGGAACCAAAATTACATGATTTGTTTCATATAAAATTTGAAAAAATTGCAGAACTGCTCTTTTAAAAAACGTTTAATAGGAAGCTGTCGCTTAAGAATTTTTTGGGCTGCGCACAAAAAATTCTTATCTCGTCTCCGTGTCTTTTTATGACCTCATTACTACGTAATTTTGTCAGTAAAAAGACACTTCATCTCGCCCTGTGGGACCAAAAGCCATTTAACTGTTTTTTTAAGATATTGAAATATATTGTTATTCTTAAGATTATGCTTTTTTGGAGGTGCGTTACACTATAAAAAAACAGGCGTTACACTATAAAAAATGTGCATTACACGATAGAAAGCAGCGTTACACTATAAAGCTGTCTAAAACGTGTCATCTAGATGAGGTAATAGCATCTCGTTTGAGAGACTCGGCTAAGATGAGGTATCAAAATTTAAAAAATATATTTAGTGGTATAACCACTTTTTTGAATTTTTATTACATAATAAAACTGTTGTATTGTTTTTAAAATATATTAACTTTTTTATATATAAAAGAGTTAGTAAAATGTTTTATCTTGATTTAAGACATAATCGGAAAAAAGATAGGAAATCTTCTTATAATGCCTATTGCTATATAAGTAGGATTAAGCATTTTGAGCTTAATAAGGGTGATTTAAATGAAGAGTTAGAGTTTAAAATTTCAGGGAATATGCCTGAGTGGGCGAAAGATGATCCAGAGAAATTTTGGAGTGCAGTGGATAAATATGAAAAAAAAGAAATTAGGGCATCTTGTAGTATTACAGTTGCTTTACCTAAAGAATTATCTAAAGAACAAAGAATAGAATTATCAAAGAATTTAGTGAGTGCTTTTTTTTGTGATGAATTTAAGCTCCCTTATAGCTGGGCTATTCATAGTCATAAAGGTACTTTAGATGGTGAATCTGATCAACCGCATTTGCACCTAATATATTCTGAAAGAACAACACTTGGAAATATAGAAAGGCCACCAGCATTGTTTTTTGAGCAATACCGGCCTAAAAATCCTGAACGAGGTGGTGCTCAGAAGATTACAGCTGATGTGTTGGGGTTAGGACAAAATCAAATTAGACATTACCGCGAGTTGACAGAACAGTTGATAAACGAGTCACTAGAAAAGTATGCTCCGATGAAAACAGTTCGTATAAAGGGCATTGAAGTCCAAGTGCCTAGTCAAGTTTCATGCCTATCTAATGCTAGCTACAATAAGAAATTTGGCACAAAACTAAAAGATGTGCCTCAGATTGAACGTTGGAAGCTTTACAGTGCTGATCCCATAATTCAAATGGATATAAAGCCATTAATTGAAAAAGTGAAGAAAATTCGAGAAGAAAACTTATATGAGCTTTATAAAAATGAATATGAATTGGAACTCAAACGTATTCATAAAATGAAAGCAGAAATCAACAAGACCAAATCAAACAATAATGATTGGGATTATGGCATGTAGATATAGTATAAGTGTAAGAGTATCTATAGTCGGTAATGGTTATTTTACAAATATAATATTTAAGTTGAATCTATTAATAATTTTAAAATAGCCTGACCACAGTTACCACAGTTACCACAGTTACCACAGTTACCACAGTTACCACAGTTACCACAGTTA
>NZ_JBMXBO010000027.1:0-8869 GCF_049546925.1 Acinetobacter sp. AND/436 | reverse complement strand
GTTACCTGAATTTGTCATACACGAGATTTGACATTGACTCGTTACTATTCTATTTAGCCTACAATGTTGAGCGGTTTGAAAAATATGTATCTGATTTGGATTTTAAGTATCAATCTCATATTTTTTGAATTTTTATCACTTTCCATCTTGGTCGTAGCATTTTATCCTCTCCATAAATTACTCTTGCATTTACCTTGCAATCTTCAGTTATGCTGTGTTTTTCTAACAGGTATTTGGGAACATAGTAATCTCCAATGAAGGCAAAATCAGGCAAATCTTCTTCTTCGTAATCACCTTTGTATTTTACTTCCAGTAAGCCAGTAATGTCCTTTCGTAAGTTGGGATTAACTCCTTCAGTTAATTCAATAGACAATATTTTTACTCTTGATTTTTTGTCCTTGTCAATTTTTGTAGCAAATGTAAGTTTGATAAAATCGCCTTCTTTTGGTCTTAGATTTGTTTCTGTGAATTTGACAATTCCTTGTATTTTGGGCGAAATTATAAAGTGAAATAATTGCTTTTGTTCGTTCACACCATCAACGATTGCAATTTGAGTCTGGAATTTTGCAATGACAGAACCTTTGTCAATTTTCTGAATTTGTCGCAGTTCTGTTCTGTTTTGCTCTTTTACTTTTTTGATGTAACTTTTTGCTGTTACAAAATCTCCAATTTGTAGTTCAGGTTTTATTTGAGGAAAAAATACTTCTTTATTTTCTGTTGTGATTGCGTGAATGATACCTTTTTCTTTGTTAATGTAATCAACAAAAGCAAAAGTATCTTCTAATATTTCCCAATATTTTTTTTCTGATTTTTCAGCAATAAGCGGAATATACTTGTATTCTGTAATAACGTTTTTACCAAACCAAGAAAATCTGTTTTCAACTTCTTTTTTGATTTCTTGTTTGTGAAATTTGAACTTCAAAATTTGTCCTAATTCTGATTGTTTCAAGACTTCAAAACGATTTTTACTAATTGCAAATTCTATTGTTTTGCCATCAGTAAAAGCCAAACGGTCTTTACCTTTGTCGTCTTTCCACTTATCTACTAAAACAACTTCTGTCCAATCAAAATCAGCATAGGCGAAGTTTTCAGCAAAAGGGATGTATTTTTTGTATAGTTCTTGATTGTCTTTTAAACTTTGTTTAACCGAACTTGCTTTTTGAGATAATTCTTCAAAGCTTGGCGACAATTTCCAACCTTTTATTTCTCTATGTTTCTTATACGTTTCAAGTTCTACAAGTGCATTATCTAATAGATTTTCTTCAATTAACACTTTTGCTAAACCTAAATGAATATCGCCTAAAAAATCTTCGTTTTTTTCTAAACTCAATGCTTTTGAAAGCATTCCGATTTTCAAAGAATTATCGGAAATGATACAATCTGAAAACTCTTGCCAAACATAATGTTTATTGGAAAGTTCCAAAACAAGTTGCTTGTATATTTTGATTGCTAATTCTAATTCATTGTTTTTGAAATGAAGTAATGCCTTTTCTCTCAACAACCACTCATCATCAGGAAACAATTTGATTGCAGTTTCATACGGTTTGATTAGCCAAGATAAATCTTGTTCAGATGTTTGAGTTTTCAGAATTTCAAAAGTCTTTTTAAGTGCTTTTGTTGCTAATGGTTTGTATGTGTGTTCGTCTTTTTTTGTTTCCTTCCAATCGTCAGTTCTTAAATTTTCTGGATTCCAATTTTTGAAAAAGTGGAGAAAACGCCATTCGTCATTTTCTTTCATAAACCTTTCAGCAAGATTTAAAATTTCGGAATGCCATTTTGATTGTCCATGTTTGGAATAATTGTTATTGTATTGCTCAAATAAATTCCACAATTCAGAAAATTTATTTTCCTTGTGTGCATTGAAAATGTTCCAAAAAATGGTTTCTCTGAAAAAGTCTAAAACAGTTTCTTTGTTAAGTTTTATTTTGCTTAAAAACTCCTCTATGTGTATTTCGGTGTTGGAGTTTACAAACTCTCTGCAAATGCGTGAAATAAGTGAGGGAATACTTTTTCCGTCTTTATGTCCATCGTGTAAATCTTCGTGGCGAAAATTGTCAGGATTCCACAAAAGAAAAAAGTTGTAAAACTTAAAGTCGCTGTGTGTTTTAGAATAGTTTAAAGCAAAATTTAAAATCATAGAATGAAGCATTGACGGTCTTTCATTCTTTAAGTTCATATAATCTCTAAAAAACGTTCTTACCTCAACCGATGAAAGATTACTTTCTTCTGCTTTTATGTATCGGTAGATTACCCAACCGTAACTTTCGTGATGTAGTTCTGTTAGTCTGTTTTGAGCAATCAGGTTTTTAAAAATCGCTAATGCTTCTTTATTACTACCGTTTTTGCTTAATTCTTCCGCTCTTTGAACCTCCGAATAATTTGTGTCAATCTTAGGACGAAGAAAGTTTTTTTGATTTTCAATTATATCGTCTTCATAGCCTTGAAAGGCTATTGAATTAAGTTCGTTAAAACAAATTCCTGCTTGGTGTAAATTTCTTTCTGCTACATAAAATTTACATAGGTCTATTAGAACCCAAGCAAATGCTTTTTGAATCCATTCATCATACGGCTCTTCCGAGTATAAGTTTCTTGCGACACTTAAAGCACTATTCAATTTATTCAGTTTTTCAATTCCGGATAAATTCTGCGATTCTTTGCGTAATTCAAAAATAGTTCTAGAATCCATAAATTAAACCTTTTACTTTTTCTAAAATGGTTTCAGAAGATTTTTCCAAAATTTCAATTTTTGAGAAAAAACCTTTTGTGTGATTCTGTTCACTTGTACCATACCAAACCCTAAAAGTTAAACTGTCTTTATCGCAAGTTGCACGAAAAATATCTTGATTATTATGACTTTGCATAATTTTTAGTGCAATGTTTTCATTTTCACATTTTTCAAACCAATTAGAATAAATTGCTTGTCTAAAATCAGATGGTAATTCGGGGTTGTCATTTGTTATTGAACTAACGCTTTTCTTTTGAGTTAGACAATCTTCAATAGATTTTTTTATGATATTTTCATCCGCACCATTTAAATTTTCAATACGAATATTACCAACTGCAAAATTGTCTTTTGAACCCTTATTGTCAATGTTGAGAATCAATTGCTGATTTTCGTTTTGAGGAATTGAATAATAGGCTTTTGTTAAGTATTCAGTAAACTTTTTTGTGCTTTCAAGTAAATATCCGTTTTGTTCAATCAACTTGGAAATTTCACAAATTGCTCCAACAACATTTTTGTTTACAATTGATTGTATTTTTTCTACAAATCTTGCTTCAACTTTGTAATCTTCAAAAATCAAAAATTGTTTTGATTTTATTGAAACTCCATTTGTGGAATTGTCTTCAAAAACACAATTCATAAAAGGATTTATTATTTGAGGAGAAATTATGTTAACGATTTTTCCTGCTGTAACACCACTATATAACCAACGGAAATAACTATCATTTGTAATTCCGTCATTTTCTTTACGGTGTCCTTTTATAATAACTTCGTTATAATTAGAACCTATTGCTTTATGAACTGTAATTGCCCAACCATATTTTACAAATACTGCATTTACAAATGGGTCGGTGTCTTTTACGTGGAAAAATATATTTCTATCATACTTTTGCTTATAGAATTTGAGAACATTTTTTGCCTCGTCTTGCTCTTTCTTAAATTTTCGTAAATCGCTGTGATTATTCTTAATGAACAGTTTATCTTCTTCTGAAAGCACTTTGTAGCGGGTATCTTCCAATAATTGACGATATTCCTGACTGTCAATAAATTTCTTCTTTGATTTTTCAGCATTTATTTTTCTATTTACAAAAACTCTGAAAGCAATCTGTTCTTCTCTTGATAAATCATCTTCGCTATTGAAAAAGTTATCCAATATCCAAACATCTGTTTCAGGCAAACCAACCACACTCAAGCATTTGACAAATATTTTTGTAAAAGATAGAACTATTGGATTTTTTGATTGCTTTATTGGAATAGTTTCCTGTGTTGTTTCTTTAATAGCAAGAACAGTAAAAAACATTCCATTTACAATTCGTCTTGGAATTTGGAAACCGCTTTCATCGGGAATAGAAACATTGTTGTTTACAATGAGCAAATCATCCGTTGCCAAATTTTCTCCATTTTTCAGGCATTGTTTTTTAATCCACTTGTTCGTTTTCAAACAATCTTTTTTTGAGTAGAATAAAACAGCTTTATCAGGTTCATTTGAAAATGGTTTAGCAAACCATGAATGTAGATTTTGGATTCTTTGATTACTGTCTTGTAAATCAATTAAAGTTGTTTGATCAAAACTATAGTTCAAATTATTAAAAAGTGAATTTTCAATGCTGTTTGCCAAATCAGTTCTCAAATTCTCTTTTCCATTTGAATAGTTTTTATCTATAGACTTGCGAAAGTGCTTAATTTTTTCTTTATCGTATAACTCAGATAAGGTTTCCAAGTTCAATGCAGAATCTTCATTTTTTCCAAAAGTTAAAGAATAAGGATCTCCAATAAATACAACCTTGCGATTACTTTCAGTACCTATAAATTTGATGATATCTTCTAATAATCGACCAGAACCAAATCGCAACAATTCTGATTGACTAAGGCTACGACTTATCAAATGAGCTTCAGCAATAATAATTAAAGCTTTTTCATCGATATCATTGCTTTTTTTCAAAGAAATAACTTCCTGCAATGCTTCTTCTTGTTCCTCTTTTTCTAAATCTTGAGTTTGCTCTTCAATAACAGAGCCATCATAAATAACATTGTAAATTCCTTCTGTTTCAATACCACTTCGTATTTGGATCTTCTTACTGATTCGCGCAGAGTGCGACCATTTTTCAATTTGAGGAATATTATGATTTACTGCTTCGTTTGCTATAAATCGCAACCAAGAATCTCTATCATCAACGTTCATAGATTCTAAAACAAGAATCCCTCCATTTTCTTCCTTGAGAAAATCAACAATATTTTTCTCAACATCATTGTCAATTTCTGTTATCCGTTTCTCAATGGCTGGTTCAGGTATAGAAATTTCTATGTTTTTAATCCATTTTTCAGCAGGAAAAATGCTTTTTAAAACTTTTGCAATGTCTTCTTTATATGTGTTTTCACTTGCAAAATCATAAAGGAAATTACTTAAATCAGACTCTTGAATAAGTTTGTAATAGGGTAGATTTCTTGGAACCTCATTGTGAACTTCGATTGGTCCAGAAAAAATATTTGCAATACAGACTCTTGCTGGGTTTATTCCATTCAAATATTTATTATTTTCTAATATTTCTCTAAAAGCATTACGATAGGAAACTAATTGTCTAAATGGGTTGATAAAACTAGCACCCGCCTTTATCTCCAACCTAGTTCTATCATTTATACTTTCATTATGCCATTTGTTCGAACTGAACTCGTTTGAATTTTGGGGTAATTTGATTATTCCTTTATAATCTTTAAAATCAATAAGTATGAGGCCGTTGCTATAGTATAATATAGCATCAGCACGGAAACGATAATAGGTTTCGTTAAATGGATTCCCAATAAGTATTCCATTGTATCCATACTTATTAAAAGATATCTCAATTATTTCAGCAACTCTACGGAATTGTTCGTTTTCGTGGGTGTGCTCAGTTCTGTTATTAAATACTTTAAGCATACTTGCGTTATCTTAATTGAGTTGGGGTAGCAAAAATAAAATAATGATCATTTATTGATCTATACTTTATCGGTTGAATTTTAACATGATTCTTTGATTAGCGTATTGTATAACATTACTAATGTGAGAGGTTTTGTTAGACAAAGACTTGAAATGTAAAATTAACCTAATTGAACAAATGATCCTAGCCAAAATAATGGACTCATCGCCGCTCTAAAGATAACGTAAAGTTAACTTTAGAGATGTACAGTGTAAACATTTATTCCTAGTTTTTTTGCAATGATTAAAGTAAGTTTACTTCAAAGATTGAGTATCTTTTCCATCCTTTGTAACCACCCATTAAACTCATCATCAGATTCAGTTAGCTCTACTGTAAGCGTCCGCTGAACCCCATGCCTATTTTTTAATTTGAGTTGGATTTCCAGCGATGTGGCAGTAATTCTTCTATTTGGGTCACTTTATGTGTCGGCAACCTTTTCAGAACATCACTTAAATAGGCATACGGATCCAGCCCATTCAGCTTTGCTGACTGGATTAATGTCATGATATTGGCTGCTCGCTGACCGCTGCGCAGCGAACCTGCAAACAGCCAGTTCTTGCGCCCCAACGCCCAAGGTCGCATTTGATTCTCGACCCAATTATTGCAAATCGGTAGATTGCCATCATCCAAATAGCGGCTTAAGGCTGGCCAACGCTTCAGAGTGTAATTGATCGCCTTGGCGGTGGGAGAACTCGATGGCACTGTCAGATGATGTTGGTTGAGCCATTCATATAGTTGTTGCATCACCGGTTGACTATGCTGTTGTCGGTATTCGCGGCGGTTTTCCGCTGTACCATCGGTCTTTTTCCTGAGCTCTGCTTCTATCGCATACAGTTTCTGAATCAGCACTAATGCCTGTTCAGCGACCTGACTTTTCCCAGTTACATGCAGTTCATGGAATTTATGACGTGCATGGGCCATGCAGCCCACCTCAATGACCTGGCCTGATTTAAAGCGTGCTTTATAACCACTGTAATCATCACAGACTAGATAACCCTGCCAGCCTTTCAAGAACTCTGCAGCATGCTGGCCTGAACGACTATCCTGAAAGTCATAGATCACCGCCTGAACTGGATTGTACTGTGTAGTGGCATAGGCCCAGACATAACCTTTCTTCGGTTTTTTATCATTCTCACCCATCCGCATAATGGTGACCGGTGTTTCATCTGCATGCAGCACCCGCTGTTGCAGCACCACCTCTTTTAAGGCATTGGCCAGAGGTTCCAGTTCTACACCGCAGCGACCAATCTGAGAAGCATTGCTTCGTAAGAGATAAAGTAGATCTGGACAGATCAATGCCCGCCCGCTGATAGATCAGACGTTGACGGTACAGCGGTAAATGATCGGCATACTTCGATACCAGCACATGGCTGAGCAGTTCAGGTGAAGCAATGCCTTTATCAATCACATAGGCAGGCATCGCTTGCTGAGTCAGGGTGTCACACTGATCACAGACCCATTTGCCACGCACATGCTGTTCCTTATAGAACTGTGCCGGTCTGAAATCCAGTTTTTCACTGATATCTTCGCCGATACGACGTAACTGGCAGCCACAACTGCATTGGGTTGATGCTGGTTCATGCTCAATACGAATGGTGTGTAGATGATCGGGCAGCAGTCGACGTTTAGGTTTGTTGACTGTGGCTTTCTCTGTCGCTGCATCGGTTTTATCTGCATTTAATCGTTCTAATTCTAGATCAACGGCTGCAATATCTTCTTCGACCGCTTCATCCCAGAGATGGATTTGTTTTGCGGTGAGATGTTCGTTTTTACTGCCGAATTTGTGCTGTTTAAATAGTGCGAGCTCATGCTCGTATTTTTGATTGAGAATGGAAAGATGTTGAACTTGAGCATCTAATTGCTGATTGGTGACTTCAAGATGCTGAACTTTGGTATCTAATTGTTGGTTTGATTTTTCTAATTCTTGATTTGATTGTGCCAGAGACTGATGCTGCATTGCCAACTGTCTGGTAAATTCCAGCAGTTGTTCATGGGTCAGTTGGCTTAAGTCAGGCAGCGTATTCATGACCGCAGTATGCCTGAGGTCATGAGAAGAATGAAATACAACATTTGGAGAATAGCAGAATGGACCAAGCTAGTTTAGAGCATTGTGACCACTTGCTGTCGTCCAATGCGCTGCCAAGGCAAACCCTGGATCAGTGCCTGTAACTGTTCCGGGCTGAGGGCTACGCTTTCACCCTGGTGAACTTTAGCCCAGTGAAATTTGCCCTGTTCCAACCGCCGGGCACACAGCCAGATGCCCAGTCCATCATGTACCAGCACTTTCATGCGATGGCCACGTTTATTACAGAACAGGTAAGCACAATGCGGTTTAATGTAGCCAAAGGCTCTCAGCACCTGAGCCATAGCCGTATCCATCCCTGCTCGCATATCCAGAGGTTGGGTAGAAAGCCAGATTTCATCAATGCGGATCATGTTGCAAGTGCCTTGAGTAATTCTGCTAAAGCAGATATTTCTGATACTTGCCATTTCAAGCCAATTTCTGCTTTTGAGTGGGGTAAAGTAATTTGAACCGTTAACATGTCAGTAGGAGTAGGATCTAATGGTGCAGAGCAAGATAAGGCAATAAATGCAGGTTTATTCGGTAGTGGTGAGCGATCATTCCCTGGCTTACCATCAATTAAGCGAATCCATTTGGATACAAGATTTGTATTCAATCCATGTTGCAAAGCGACCGAAGCAATTGAAACGTCCGGTGCTTTACAAGCCTGAACGATCTGCTGTTTAAATTCAGCACTGTATGTTCTTCGTTTTTTCGCAAGAGATGCGATGGATGTCTGGTGATTTGTAGTCATAAATTTTAGTCCCCACTTGTTTTTAAGTGGGGACTAAATTAAGGCTTATAGGATGAATTCATAAGGTGTGTTCAGCGGACGCTTACGAATCAAATGCGACCTTGGGCCTTAGGGCGCAAGAACTGGCTGTTTGCTGGCTCGCTGCGCAGCGGCCAGCGAGCGGCGAATATCATGACTTTAATCCAGTCAGCAAAGCTGAATGGCTTGGATCCGTATGCCTATTTAAGTGATGTGCTGAAAAGGCTGCCGACACATAAAATGACCCAGATTGAAGAGTTACTGCCACACTGCTGGAAACCTAAATCGAATTAAAAATTGGTATGGGATTCAGCGGACGCTTACGTCTAGGATCACTCAAAGCTCCATTTTTATGTTAA
>NZ_JBMXBO010000026.1:0-9343 GCF_049546925.1 Acinetobacter sp. AND/436 | reverse complement strand
TAAAGCAAAATAAAACTTATGTCTAATGAGAATAATATATAAAACTTTAATTATTAATAGGATTGTAGACTAATGTTCAATTCTTATTTTCTGTAAATTGTGTGAAAGTTGCACCATCTACTCCACTAGCAAAGTGTGGATGAAGAAGACTCGAAATGAGGGTCTTCATTATGGGTTGCTATGGAAGTTCACTGAAACACAGACTCACAGGAGGTGAGGAATGACACATCAAACTATTAACGTAAATGATGTCATTGATCACGCAAAATTTAAACCATTTCATTTTAATGTAGTGGCATGGTGTCTACTGATCATTTTATTTGATGGTTATGATTTAGCCATTAATGGTGTGGTATTGCCTTTATTAATGGACGAGTGGGGCTTAAGTGCGGTGCAAGCCGGTATGCTGGCCAGTACTGCATTGGCAGGGATGATGTTCGGTGCCATGATTTTCGGCTCGCTGGCCGACAAAATTGGCCGTAAAAAAGTCATCATGATCTGTATTGTGTTATTCAGTGGTCTGACCTTCGCTGGCGGTTTTGCTTCTAACCCAACAGAATTCGGTATTTTGCGCTTCCTGGCCGGTTTAGGGATTGGTGGGGTGATGCCTAACCTGGTGGCTTTAACCTCTGAATACGCGCCAAAGAACATGCGTAGTACGCTGGTGACCACCATGTTTAGTGGTTATGCAGTGGGTGGTGTGATGGCAGCATTATTGGGTGCCTGGTTAACCCCAAGCTTTGGCTGGGAAATCATGTTCTTTATTGCCGGTATTCCACTGTTGCTGTTGCCAATTATCTGGAAATTCCTGCCTGAATCGCTGATGTTTATTGTGAAAGAGAACAAGCAGGAACAGGCGCGTCCAATCATGGCCCGCTTGGCCCCAGAAGTGCAGATTAGCAATGAAACCAAATTTGAACTGCATCAGGTCGATGTGCCGGAAGCAGCCAACGTGGTAAGCCTGTTCAAACGTGGCCGTGCGTTAAACACCTTATTGTTCTGGTTAGCGTTCTTTACCTGCTTGCTGACCATGTACGCCTTAAGCAGCTGGTTGCCTAAACTGATGATGGCGGCAGGCTATTCAATGGACAACAGTCTGATGTTCATGATGGTGATGAACGTGGGTGCCGTGGTTGGTATTGTCGGCGGTGGTATTCTGGCTGACCGTTTCCATCTGAAACCGGTGTTGATGTTCCTGGGGATTATGGGCGCGATTGTGATGAGTCTGATGGGCTTCCAGTCAAACCAGTTCTTGCTGTACATCTTGGTATTCTTGGCGGGTGCGGCGTCAATCGGTTCACAAATGTTGCTGTATAGTTATGTGGCGCAATACTATCCACTGGCAGTACGTTCAACCGGAATTGGCTGGTCATCTGCAATTGGCCGTATGGGTGCGATTGTTGGACCAATCCTGATTGGTGGCTTACTCGGTATGAACCTGCCAGCACACTTCAACTTTATTGCTGTCGGTTTACCGGTATTGATTACCGCAATTGCCGTGGCGCTGATCATGAGTGAAGATGAAGCAGAACAGATTAAAGCAGGCAAAGCGGCGATTGCCAAAGCCTAATTGGTATTAAATGAAAAAAGCCTCCATAGATTGGGGGCTTTTTTTATGGCATTAAGAAAACAAAAACCACAGATAAAAAGAAACCCCATCATCCTGACGGGGTTTCTTCGTATTTCGTGCTTTAGGTATAACTCCTGTCGTACCTCACGATCCTGGTGCGCAAACTAATTATTGTTGTTTTCCGTTTGGGAAACGTCCTGTTTCCTGATGAATTTAGAATACGAAAATTCTGGGTTTGCTCCTAGCCTCAATTGTCTTCATTCGGTGTAAGCCAAAACGGACAAAGTCCGGCAGGTTACGCAAGTGTTCTTGGTCAAAACTGGCTTTGGGCTACAATCAAAGTATTGTCTGTTCTGTTTTAGGAAATGTCATGGCAAAACTACAACAATATTTGACCTGGCCTGCGGCATTGCTCATCGCAGGATTAACCACCGGATGTAATGCCCAGACCGAGCCTGCCAATTCAGCGAAAGCCGCCCAAAGCAGTGAAACTAGCAAGACCAGCCAGTCTTATCAGCTGGAACGGGTGGCGCGCTTACAGGAACCGTGGGCGATGGCTGAGCTGCCCGATGGCCGCTTGTTAATTACTGAAAAGCGTGGACGACTCAAATTATTTAACCCGAGCAATAAACTGCTGCTTGAGGTTAAAGGTGTCCCCAAAGTTGCCTATGGCGGGCAGGGCGGTTTGGGTGATGTCGCGCTGCATCCACAGTTTGCCCAGAATCGCTGGGTCTATTTAAGTTATGTGGAAGCCGGCACAGGCGGTTATGGCGCGGTGGTGGCGCGTGCCGAGCTGGATTTAAAAGATGCGGCTCAGCCACAATTGAAAAATGTACAGCAGATCTGGGTCCAAGTGCCGAAAGTTCCAGGGCAGGGGCATTATGCCCACCGGCTGTTATTTGATCAGGCCGGCTATTTGTGGGTCAGTTCGGGAGAGCGACAAAAGTTTGACCCGGCACAGGACCTGAATTCCAATTTAGGGAAAATCTTACGTTTAAATGCAGATGGTAGCGCTGCGCCAGATAATCCGTTCCGTGCTCAGGGCCAGATTGCGGCACAGGTATGGAGCCTGGGGCATCGGAATCCCTTAGGTATGGCATTTGACCCGGCGGGGCAGCTGTGGGTAATTGAGATGGGACCCAAAGGCGGAGATGAGCTGAACCGGATTGAAAAAGGCGCCAATTATGGCTATCCGATCGTGTCCAATGGCGATCATTATAGCGGTCAGCCAATTCCGGATCATGCGACCCGGCCAGAATTTAAAGCGCCGGAACTGGACTGGACCCCGGTCATTTCACCTTCGAGTTTAATCTTTTACCGTGGCGATCAGTTTCCACAGTGGAAAAATAAGGCCATTGCCGGAGGATTGTCATCGCAGGCGATTATTGTGATTGACACCCAGGCTCAACCGGTACGTGAAGTACAACGGCTGGACATGAAGCAGCGTATTCGCGGGGTGATTGAAGCGCGTGAAGGTCATTTATGGGTGATTGAAGATGGTAAAGGCGCCAGCTTGCTGAAAATGACAGCCAAATAATGAATTCACAGATAATAAAAAGCCCCGACATCCTGTCGGGGCTTTTTAGATTCAGTTCTCAGATATCACTCCTGTTATATCTGTGCGTGCATCCTGCATGCGGCTTATGATTATTGTTTTATGCAACGAGACCTCCTGTCCCGGTATGGTTTTAATATACGTCAGGCGATCAGAACCAACCAGCCGCAAAACCCGACAAGTACTGTACGCTCAGGCGTACAACAGCAATTGATTTAAAATAGCGCATCATCTACAAGAACCAGAACATAAAGGACTGAAATAAAAGAAGCCCGAACATCCTGTCCGGGCTTCTCTGGATTCATTATTCCGGTATAACTCCTGTCGTACCGATCAGCATCCTGCTGTTGTTGCTTTTATTGTTATTGTTTTGATTTAAGAGACCTCCTGTCTCTGTATGTGGGTACTATAAAATGAAAGCGCTCTGCGCCCTAGTCGCAGTTCACCACAGCTGCTGTAAGAAAATGCTTACAGGGCTGCTGGCATTATGAGCTGACATATTGAATCAGCTTGTCGACTACCTGTTTCAGGGTCTTGTCATCAAATTCATTCGGTTCAAAGCTTTCGCTACGGTTACGGCTAAAAATATCGCGGATTTCCACCACTGCATTGCTGTCAATCAGTCCCAGCTGGGTGCCGACCTGACGGATCTGGTCAATCGAGCGTGATCCATTGGTGGCACCATAGCCGATATAAGCCGCCGGTTTGCCTTGCCACTCTTTGCCCAGATAATCCAGCGCATTTTTCAAGGCCGGGCTATAGCCATGGTTATATTCGGGGCTGATAAAAATAAAGGCATCGCCCTGGGCAATTTTGTCGGCCCATTCCTGTTGACGCGGCTGGTCATAAATACCGCTTAGCGGCGGATTCGGACCGGCAAACAGGGGTAAATTCCATTCTTTTAAATCGACCAGCTCGGTCTGCACGGTACTAAAGTTATAGCTTTTAATAGCCTGCTGTACCCAGTGTGCGACTTTAATGGCGGTACGTCCCTCGCGTACACTGCCAACAATAATCTGAATATTCATGTTTTATCCTGTGTTGTTTTTGCTGTAGGGATCAAATTAACGTGAATTGCGTTAGCCTGAATAGAGTCAGTTTGTATCTGCCTCATGAAAATGGCATAAAAAAAAGCTCCCGAAGGAGCTTTTCAAAAATGTGGAACTTTTATTTCAGTTGAATGCCTTGCTGGCCCGCTGGGGTGACTTTAAAGATTTCCACTTCAAAGGTAATGTCTTTACCGGCCAGTGGATGGTTAAAGTCGACTTCGGTGATGTCATCATTGACCGATTTGACCACGCCATACAGGCTTTGTTTGGCCTTATCTTCAAACTCGATCATGTGGCCTTCAACCGGACGCTGTTCAAACTTGACGGTGTCAAAGGTTTGGACATTTTCCGGGTTCCATGGACCAAAAGCCTCTTCTGGTGGCAGGCTCACGGTACGACGGTCACCAGCACGCAAGCCAAACAGGGCTTTTTCAAAACCCGGTAACAGGCTGCCATCGCCCATCACCAGACTGACCGGTTCGGCACGGCTACGGGTATTGTCAATTTCCGGGCCGCTTTCAATGGCCACAGAAAAATGAAGTTCAACTTTAGAACCCGCTTCAATACGGGTGTCTTCGTTCGGATTGATAAATTCAGTCATGTTGCGCCTGCGCACGTTGAATACGGTGTTTTTCCAGGAAAAACGTATCAATAAGAAGCAAGATGGTGCCTAAGGTAATGGCACTATCTGCAATATTAAAGGCAGGGAAGTGGCTGTTGTTGTAGTAAACATGAATAAAGTCGACCACATAGCCCAAAGCGACCCGATCAATCAGGTTACCAATGGCCCCGCCCAGAATCAGGGCAATGGCCAGCGGTAATACCAGCATGTTCTTTGGCATACGCATCAGCCAGAACACAAAGATCACGGAGACCAAACCTGCCAGTGAGGTGAAGAAATAGCGTTGCCAGCCACCCGCATCGGACAAGAAACTAAAGGCTGCGCCATAGTTATGCAGTAATGTCCAATTTAAAAAGGGCAGCACAGGCACCGGATCTGCATAATTCAGATGGGTGACTGCAATCCATTTGGTCCATTGATCCAGAATAATCGCCACAATAGACAGTCCGATCCACCACAAATTGTGCGGATAGAACTGGAATAAGCCCTTTTTCGGTTGTGGATTAGGCATATTTTCTCTCTTCGCCTTGGCCTGTCGGGAGGTTAATAATACAACGACCACATAAACCTGGATGTGCAGGATGTGTATTCACATCTGGCAGGACGTGCCAGCAGCGTACACATTTCTCGCCATCTGCGGCAGAGACTTTCACGTTCAGACCGTCAAGATCAGAAGCTTCGCCTTGTGCTGCATCAAACTCATTCACAATCACCTGAGAAGTAATCAGGACAAAACGCAGTTCATCGCCCAGTTTATCCAGCACCGCTTTCAGCTCGGCATTGGCCCACAGCTCCACTTTGGCAGACAGGTTAGAACCGACAGTTTTTGCAGTACGCGCCGCTTCAATAAACTTGTTCACGGCAGATTTTACGGCAATTAAAGTCTGCCATTCGCTTTCAGCCAGCACGTTGGCTTCAGAGGCCACCGGCAGCTCATACCATTCAGCGGTGAATACATATTTCTCTGACTGCTCAGGAATCAGTGGCCACGCTTCTTGGGCAGTGAAGCTCAGGATTGGCGCCATCCAGCGTACAAAGGCCTGTACCAGGTGATACAGCGCAGTTTGTGCAGAATGACGCGCTTGCGAGTCCGCTTTGGTGGTGTACTGACGGTCTTTGATGATGTCGAGGTAGAAACCACCCAAGTCATTAATACAGAAGTTGGTCAAGGCGCTGGTGACGATATGGAAGTTCATATCTTCATAGGCTTTCTTGATGGTTTCTTGTACTTCAGACGCACGTTGCAGGATGTATTGATCCAGCGCAATCAGCTGATCCACCGGCAGGGCATCAGTCGATGGTTTAAAGCCGTTTAAATTGGCCAGCAAGAAACGCAGCGTGTTACGAATACGGCGGTAACCGTCTGAGGCACGGCTAAAGATTTCTTTACCGGCGGTCATTTCATAACGGTAATCCGCAGAGGCAATCCAGAAACGTAAGCCGTCTGCACCCATGTCTTTAATGATGTCTTGCGGGGTAATGATATTCCCGAGTGACTTCGACATTTTGCGGCCTTTTTCATCGACCACGAAACCATGCGTTAACAAGCCTTTGTATGGCGCACGTTCATTGATCGCAATCGAGGTCAGCAGTGAAGACTGGAACCAGCCACGGTGCTGATCCGAACCTTCAAGGTACAGATCGGCCGGATCTTGCAGCTCTTCACGTTCACGCAGCACGGCATAGTGGGTTGTACCCGAGTCAAACCAGACGTCTAAGGTGTCACGTACGGCGTTGTAGTGTTCAGCATCATCACCAATGAAGTCTTTGGCTTCACGGTTATACCAGCCATCAATACCTTCCTGTTCGATCAGTTTAGCCACTTCTTCGATCAGTTCAGGGGTGCGTGGATGCAGTTCGTTGGTGTCTTTATGCACGAAGAACGGGATTGGTACGCCCCAGGTACGCTGACGCGAAATACACCAGTCCGGACGGCCTTCGATCATTGCCTGAATCCGGTTTTTACCCCAATCTGGCACGAAGCTGATCTCGTTTTCAATTGCATTCAGGGCGCCTTGGCGTAAACCTTTGGCATCCATGCTGATAAACCATTGTGGTGTGGCACGGAAGATAATCGGGGTTTTATGACGCCAGCAGTGCGGATAGCTATGCTTGATTGGATGATGTGCCCACAATTTGTTGGCTTCGCCCAGCGCGGCAATAATTTGCGGATTGGCTTTATAAATATGTTCACCAGCAAAAATTGGCGCAGTCGGTAAATAGACACCGTTGCCGCCCACCGGGTTGTCGACTTTCAGGTTATATTGCAGGCCGACTTTATAGTCGTCTACACCGTGGCCTGGTGCAGTATGCACGGCACCTGTACCGCTGGCATCGGTGACGTGTTCACCCAGAATCACCGGCACTTGACGCTCAGTAATTAACGGATGTTGCAGCACCAGATTTTCCAGTTTGCTACCGGCAAACTCGGCCAGCACTTCAACCGAGCTGAAGCCATAACGCTGGGTCGCAGATTCTACCAGTGTTTTTGCCAGAATAAAGTTTTGCTCGGCCTGTTCTTCACCACGCGCCTTGACCAGTTGATATTCAAGTTCGGCATGTAATGCCACGGCTTGGTTGGCTGGCAGGGTCCATGGGGTGGTGGTCCAGATCACGATATCGGTTGAGTCTTTAACATCAACACCCAAACGTGCAGACAAATCAGCTAAGTCAACCACTGTAAAACCGACGTCAATTGCATCGGATTTTTTATCTTCATATTCAACTTCAGCTTCTGCCAGCGCTGAACCACAGTCCAGACACCAGTTCACTGGCTTCAGGCCTGGCTCGATATGACCGGCTTTGGCAATGGCACCCAGAGAACGGACAATATCTGCTTCCTGCTTGAAGTTCATGGTCAGGTATGGGTTGTTCCAGTCGCCGAACACGCCCATACGGATAAAGTCTTTCTTTTGTAGTTCGACCTGGGTGTAGGCATATTCACGGCAGGCTTTACGGAAGGTCGAAGCATCAACTTTGACGCCGACTTTGCCAACTTTTTCTTCAACTTTCAGTTCAATTGGAAGACCGTGACAGTCCCAGCCTGGCACATATGGCGCGTCAAAACCGTCCATGACACGACTTTTAATGATGATGTCTTTCAGGACCTTGTTGACCGCGTGACCAAGGTGGATTTGACCGTTTGCGTACGGAGGGCCGTCATGAAGCACATATTTTTTCTTGCCGATACGCGATGCACGAATCTGCTGATAAATGTCATCGGCATACCACTCTTCTAACCATTTCGCTTCACGTACTGCGAGGTTTGCTTTCATTGCAAAGTCAGTACCTGGGAGGTTCAGTGTGGCTTTATAGTCCACTGCATTTTCAGGAGTTTGCTTATCGCTCATGCAAGTTGTCTTCCAATTTAATCAGCCATTTGACTGACACGTTTTACAGTAAAAATGTGAGTTATTCAAAAGGGAATTTTGGGGTGCTGCGGCGAAACTCAAGCAGTTTCTCCACATCATCATCAATTCCAGCTTTTAAGGCTTCAAGCGAAGGATAGTCCTTTTCGCCATGTAAATAGTTTAAGAACGTCACCCGCATTAACAGGCCATACAGATTAGCAGAAACCTCGGGGAAATGTACTTCTAATCGCCATTCCGGATGGTCCTGTTTGATGGCCGGTCGGGTGCCGACATGACCGGCGCCAAACAGCGCGGTCGGGTCATAGCCGGCAATTCCCGGCTGGTTCGGATTCTCTGCCTGAACTTTGGCTTGTAAGGATTCAGTTTCACAGAGCACTTCCACGCCATAAATCCCGTTCAGGCAGGGTTTATGCCGGTTCAGACGGACATTAATGGTTGGAAAATCAATGGTCCGGCCAATCTGGTCGCCGTATTGTACCCGGCCAGTAATGCTATACGGGCGCCCCAGCAATTTGGCTGCCAGCGCTAAATTGCCGGCCTGCAAGGTCTGACGGATCCGGGTCGAGCTGACCCGTTCACCATCGGCCAGAATAGTGTTTAAGTTGGTGACCTGAAAGCCGTATTGCTGCAAAAACTCGCTATTGCCCTGACGGTTTTTGCCAAAATGGAAGTCATCACCCAGCACCAGACTGTGGGCATTGAGTTTGTATTTGAGTATGTCGGCAAAGGCTTCGGCGCTTAAGCTGCGGAAATAGTTATCGAATTTGGCAACTGCAATATAGTCTACGCCCAGCTCGGTTAAATATTCGACTTTTTCTCTCAAGGAGCTGATGCGCGGCGGTGCCTCATAGCCTTTAAAAAATTCCAGCGGCTGTGGCTCGAAAATCATCACCAGGGTTTTCAGCTGCTGGGCTGCTGCCAGCTGTTTTAGCTGGGCAATCATGGCCTGATGCCCCAAATGCACGCCGTCAAAATTACCAATGGTAACGGCAGTTTTTTCCAGTTGAAAATCAGGCGCTAAAGCATTCAGACGGAGGAGCTGCATGGGCAAAGAATGACGTTATACATTAAGAAAGGCTATATATTGCCATATTCTCACACATTCGTCTTGTTGTTCTGTTTTTATGCAAAATTTTTCTTGCTCATTTTTGACTGGTGCCACAGCACTGGCGGGTT
>NZ_JBMXBO010000025.1:0-10779 GCF_049546925.1 Acinetobacter sp. AND/436 | reverse complement strand
GTCATTCAAACAGGAAACGTAAAATGGCATCCAGCTGCTGATCATGGGTATCGGTATTATAGGAATACATACGCTCCCTCTGGCTCGAGTTTATTTTTTATATGGAAATGATGATCCGGATTTATTTATACGCCGGATTTTTGCAGCGGGCAACCATGGGCAGACACCGCTCCAGCTGCTCAAAAAACCGCTTTTTTCAGGTCAAAGGCTAAATTTTGGATAAAAAAAAGAAAGAGATCTCTCCCAAAATCTCTCCCTCGGAGTTGAATCTTTTACGGATCCATATGTTATTGTCATTATTATTTTCAGCTATTTTCGCGCTTCTTGGGGATGAAACGTCATCAAATAGCAATTTACCCTCTAGATATGTAGACACCACATATTTAGACGGATAAATCTTAAACATAAAATATGACAAAATCAAGACAATCGGAAAAATTTAATTCTTGTTTTTATAAGGTTTTTTTTAAATTTAAATATTTAAATATCTTATAAGCAATATCATAAAAAAAGCAGACCGAAGCCTGCTTTTTAATTCAAATACTTAACTGCATTTTTAGTCGGTAAAGGTGACTTTGGCAATGGCCTTTTTACTGGCCTGCACAATCAAGGTCACGTTTTCTTTTACCGAGAATGAGGCATCGACTGGTTGCCAATCAACTTTCACTGCACCACGACCGACAGCATCTTTGGCTTGTGCCGCGTTTTTGGTTAAACCTGCTGCACGTAAAATAGAAGCAATGAAAATCTCGCCGCCATATTCGCCACGTGAAATGGTCACTTCTGGTGTACCTTCTGGCAATTCACCTTCGGTAATCAGGTTACCGGCACCTTTATGCGCATTGGCTGCAGCTTCCGCACCGTGGAAACGCTCGACCAGTTCCAGCGCCAGAATCTTTTTCACATCCTGCGGATTACGACCTTCAGCCACTTCTTTCAGTAACTGCTGGATTTCTGCCACAGACTTGAAGCTGAGCAGGTCAAAATAACGCTCAATCAGTGAATCCGGCATAGACAGCACTTTTTGATACATCGCGCCTGGGGCATCAAATACACCAATATAGTTGCCCAATGATTTCGACATCTTGTTGACGCCATCTAAACCTTCCAGAATTGGCACGGTAATACACACCTGTGCTTCCTGGTTATAACGGCCCTGTAAGGTACGGCCCATCAGCAGGTTAAAGGTCTGGTCAGTACCGCCCAACTCTACGTCGGCTTCTAAAGCCACTGAGTCATAGCCTTGTACCAGCGGATACAGGAATTCGTGAATCGCAATTGGTTGCTGGTTGTTATAACGCTTGGTGAAGTCATCACGCTCCAGCATACGCGCCACGGTTTGCTGTGAGGCCAGTTGAATTAAATCGGCCGCTGTTTTACTAGCAAACCATTCCGAGTTAAACACCACTTTGGTTTTGTTTGGATCAAGAATCTTGAACACCTGTTCCTGATAGGTTTTGGCGTTTTCCAGTACCTGCTCGCGTGACAACGGCGGACGGGTCGCGCTCTTACCGGTCGGGTCACCAATCATGGCAGTATAGTCACCAATCAGGAAGAAGACCTCGTGCCCCAAATCCTGGAACACTTTCAGCTTGTTAATTAAAACCGTATGACCCAAATGCAGGTCAGGTGCAGTCGGGTCAAAGCCCGCTTTAATTTTTAAAGGACGGTTCTCTTTTAATTTCTTTAGAAGATCTTCTTCAGAAATAATTTCATGCGTACCTCGTTGGATGAGGGCAAGTTGTTCTTCAGCTGGCAAGAAATTTGACATCACAAAACCCAAACACATCAGTTATTCAATTTGTGCGATATACTAACACTTTTTCAGCACATTGCAGGCTTAAGAATAACCATGACAGCGATCTATATTGGGGTAATGACCGGCACAAGTATGGATGGTGTCGATATTGTTGCTGCTTCTTTTGATCCTTTACAGCTTCATGCCACCCTGACCCTGAGCTTCGATCCCGATTTACGCGATGAACTGATGGCCCTGACCCTGCCGGATGACAATGAAATTGACCGGATGGGCAAGGCCGATGTGGCGCTGGCGCAAATGATTGGACATGGCATTAACCGCCTGATTGAAGAACACCAGCTTGATCGCAGCCAGATTCGTGCCATTGGTTCACATGGCCAGACCATCCGCCACCGGCCTGAACATGGCTTTACCCTGCAAATTGGTGATCCAAATATTATTACCGAAATAACCCAGCTGCCGGTGGTCTCGGATTTCCGCCGGCGTGATATGGCTGCCGGTGGACAAGGTGCTCCGTTGGTACCAGCTTTTCATCAGGACGTGTTCCAGCATGACAGCATCCACCGGGTGATTCTGAATTTGGGCGGGATTGCCAATGTCAGCATGTTGCCTGCCGGACAGCCGGAAAAAGTCTATGGTTTTGATACCGGCCCGGCCAATATCCTGATGGATGCCTGGTGTGAACGCTACACCGGCCAGCCTTATGATGAAAACGGCAACTGGGCGGCTTATGGACAGCCAATTCGCAGTCTGCTGGACCGGCTACAGGCACATGAATATTTTTCCAAAGAGCCGCCAAAAAGCACCGGCCGTGAAGATTTCAACCTGGAATGGCTGGATGAACAGATTGCCGACTGGCGCAATGACCTGGCCTATCAGGAACTGGAAGATACCCCGGAAAATGTGCAGGCCACCTTGTTAAAGCTGACTACTCGGGCGATTAAAAAAGCCATTTACCGCTCCGGCATGGACACCGGTGAAGTCTATGTTTGTGGGGGCGGTGCCTATAATTCCTATTTACTGGAACAGCTGCGCTGGCGCTTACGCAAACATGAATGGAGTGTACAGACCACGGCAGATTTAGGCATTAACCCGACCTGGGTAGAGGCCACTGCTTTTGCCTGGTTGGCGATGCGTTTTCTGAACCAGCAAAGTGGCAATTTCCCGGCTGTGACCGGGGCCAAAGGCTACCGGATTTTAGGAACATTGACCGCAGTCTAGGCCAATCTCTTTGTATTAAAAAAGATATTAAAAAAGCCCTCAAAATAGAGGGCTGAGTATTTTAAAATTCTGCTTAAATCGAGAAAGAAGAACCACAGCCACACGTAGTCGTGGCATTCGGATTTTGAACCACAAAACGTGAACCTTCCAGACCTTCTAAATAGTCCACCACTGAACCGACCAGATATTGATAGCTAAGTGAATCGACCAGCATTTTTACGTCACCATTCACGAATTCAGCATCATCTTCATTCATGCTTTCAGCAAAGTTAAAGCCGTAAGAGAAGCCCGAACAACCACCACCGGTCACATAAACGCGTAACATTAAATCTTGGTTGCCTTCACTGTCACGCAATTGGCGTACTTTGTTCGCAGCATTGTCAGTCAGCACAAGGGCTTGGGCATTCATGTCGGATTCCTCGTTCGATTCAAATGTCTTTTAACAGAAAAGACCACATATCAAGTATAACATACCCAATATATGGTCAGTCATGTTCAATTCAAAGTCAATTCAGACTAATTTTATCAGGATTATTTGTAATTCTCATCCTGCAGGCCGCATTCGAAGTTTTTCGGATCCTGCTTACAGCGGAATTGCCACAGCAGCTTCATCATGCGTTTGTCATAAATGCCACGTTTGGTCAGGTCAATCCGCGCCTCACGCATCATCTTCTGATAGCCCGGTTTGTCGGCTGCCGGAATATTCATCCAGTATTTTTGCGGAATATCGGCTTTCATTTTACCCAAGATGTTAAAGGCACGCGGTAATTGACCTTTGACCCATTCCCGTGATTTCTGGCCAAAACCGGCCGGGAACTTGTTCGGGCGAATAATAATATTGCCAGTCACCTGTAAAATCGGATAATTCACAATCGCGCCTTTACTGCCCAAGCCCTTATGCAGCTCCAGTGGCTTAAACACGGCGGCCGGCGCACCAATAATATCGACCTGACCGTTATTGAATTTACTGCCGAAGTTGGTGACATCTGAACTGACTGCCTGCGCGCCAATCTGCTGCACCATAATTTTTTGTGCCTGGTCATAATCCAGGACCGCAATTTTTTTACCGGCAGCTTTGGCCACGGTATTAATACTGCGGTCATTGACCATTAAAAAGGCATCACCGACAGGCACTACACCAGCCACTTCATACTGGCCTTGAGTCATAAAGCGGGAAAATTTCGGACTGGCCAGTCCCTGCATGACTTTGACCGCCAGATTTAAATCGGGAATTGCACCAATCGCATCCAGAGAACCGGTAAAGCTGTTAAATTGACGCCCGCGCATACCGGTGACACTAATCCCGTCACATTTACCGGCTTTAAAATCTTCGGCAATTACCGCTTCATTCTGCCCGACGCGCAGTTCAATATCGGCGCCCCAGGCTTTGGCCGCCAGCTGATAGTCCAGCATCAGCGCATACACATCACCACTTTTTCCCACCAAATCAAAGACACACACTGTCTGCTTGGCCTGTGCTGCAGTCGCACCGAGTCCCATCACTGCAGCCAGTGCGATGCCTTGAGCATAATATTTCATTGATCTTTCCTTTATTGCTGTTCTTGTTGTTTTCAGTTGTACTGAATCGTGTTTAATGTTTTAAAAAGCTATTTTAGCGCATCCATCCTTGTTCTTTTTACCCTTGGAGATCACGCTCTCCTGCTCCTCCTGTCTGTATGCCTTTGATGAAACAACTCATCTCTATTTTTTTAGGCTTGGACAAAGATGAAGCTATTATTTTTGATTAGCTTACGTGATTTGACCTGAACTGCAATGGTCCAAGTGACAAGGTTCCAGATGCAACAACCCGGCACAGATGCCGGGTTGTTTTTCCTTAAAAATGAAGCTTATTCACCGCCCAGTGAACACTCGAAGTTGGCTTTATCGACAGAACAGCGGGCACGTTTGAGTACGCTCATCATCGACGCATCATAAATACCGCGCTTGGTCATATCCATCCGCCCTTCACGTAACAGTTTCTGGTATTTGGTTTTCTCTTCCGCGCTCAGGTTCATTTTGTATTTGGCTGGAATGCCTGCTTCCAGACGTTTAATCATGCCCAAACTTTTTGGCAGGTTTTTCGAGAACCAGTCACGCGATTTCTGGCCAAAACCAGCCGGGAATTTCTCCGGACTAATTACTAAATCAGCCGTGACATGCAGTACCGGGAAATTAAACATGGCGCCTTTGCTGCCCAAGCCTTTATAGATTTCCAGCGGCTTATAGGCATAGGCTGGCGCACCAACCATATCGACCTGGCCATTATTAAATTTCGCCACAAAGTTAGACACATCGGAGATTACCGCCTGAGCACCGACACGTTGCACCATAATTTTTTGTGCATCGTCATAGCCCAGTACCGCAAATTTCTTGCCGGCAGCTTTTTCAATCGAATCAATATTCTTGTCACGGACAAAAATAAAGGCCGAACCTAAAGGTGCAATTCCCGCCACCTCATATTTTTTCCCCCCCAGATTGGTGACCATTTTGCCGGCATTACGTTTGTCCAGGGCAAAGGTAATCGCACGTTGGGCAATGGCATTGCTGGGCACACCGCCCAGCGCATCAATTGAACCGGCAAATTTATTGTACTGACGGGCACGCATCGCAGTCAGGAAAACCGCATCACATTTGCCGGCTTTAAAGTCATTATCGGCCACGGCTTCATCCTGACGGGGAATCAGGTTAATGTCTGCGCCCCAGCCTTTTGCAGCCAGCGCCCATTCCTGGGCCATTTGATAAGATTCACCAGATTTGCCGAGTAAATCGAAGATACATACATCGACTTTGGCTGCCTGAGCATTGCTGGCCATACCCAAAGTAGCCAGCGCAGAAAGCGCGAGAATTGTTTTTTTCATTGTATTTGTCCTTACAGAATCGTCTTTCATCAAGAGTGTCCATACACTTGCTGAATATTAAGCAACTTGTTTTTAAAAAAATAGAGCTTTTACTCCAAATATTTTTAAATCGTGACCAATTCAATTTATACAGCTGCTGATCTCAAACCCACAAATTGCAGAGATCAGCAGCATTTTCAATGGCTTAAAAATTTCAGGTAGCGCGGCGAAAATTTACACATCGTGGCCACTTTTTTACAAACTTATAACCATTTTCTCTATTCACCGCCAAGTGAACATTCAAAATTGGTGCGTTCTACCGTACAACGTGCCCGTTTCAGGACCCGCATCATCGAGCCATCATAAATGCCTTTTTCAGTCAGTTCGATGCGGCCATCACGTAGCAGTTTCTGGTATTTGTCCTGATCTTCCTTGCTGAGTCGGGTGCGGTATTTATTTGGAATTTCCGCTTCCAGACGTTTCACCATGGCAAAGTTTTTCGGAATCTGCTGGACAAACCAGCGCCGGGACTGCACTGCAAAACCATCTGCGAATTTTTCTGGCCGGATAATCAGGTCCGCCGTGACATTGACCACCGGAAAATCAATCATGGCACCGCGTGTACCCAAACCTTTTTCAATTTCCAGCGGTTTAAAGGCATAGGCCGGTGCGGCCACAATATCAACCTCGCCCTGATTAAACTTGCGTACAAAATTGGAAATATCGGAATCGACTGCAATACCACCGACCCGCTCCACCATCATTTTTTGTGCCGGATCATAATGCAGAATCGCAAATTTCCGGTTTTTGATGTGCTCAACCGAGTTCATGGCCCGATCTTTAACAAAAATATAGGCCGAGCCAATCTGGCCGATGCCAGCCACTTCAAAGGTTTCCTGGCCAATCCGGGTCACCAGACGGCGGTTATTGCGCCGGTCCAGCACATAACTAATGGCTTTCTGGGCAATGCTATTACTTGGCACACCGCCCAGTGCATCAATCGAACCGGCAAATTTATTGTATTGCCGCGCCCGCATTGAGGTCATATAGGCACCATCACACTTGCCCGCCTTAAAATCGCGCTCGACCTGGGCTTCATCCTGATAGGCTTTCAGACTGACATTGCTGCCCCAGCGCTTGCTGGCCAAGGCCCATTCTTCCAGCAATTTATAGGATTCTCCGGCCCGTCCCAACAGATCAAAAACACAGACCTGCGGATTGGCCTGAGCCAGGCCACTGACGCCACACAAGGCCAGTGTCGACAACAACAAAACTCCGTTTTTCATTTTTGTCACCGTACATTTGTTTTTGTTTTTTATCAGAAATTTTAATATATCGGGCTTGGTTTTATAAAAAAACCCTGCATAGCCGCTTTCCGATAGATGACACGGCGCCCGCTTTTTCATTATTTTTTTCGATGTGTTGCTGTAGCACCTGAAATAAACTGCGCCAGCTTTTTGTTTTCCAGAGCGCATCCTTTAGAATAGGCGCATTCTGTTCCTGAGTTTAGTGAGTCCAATGATTCAATTTGACCAAGTCTCTTTACGCCGTGGTGGTCGTGTCTTATTTCAAAAAGCGTCCATGCAGATCCATCCGGGTTGGAAAGTTGGCCTCACCGGAGTCAATGGCGCTGGCAAATCGACCTTATTTGCCGCCTTATTGGGAGAACTGGGGGCAGATGAAGGCAGCCTGACCCGTCCATCGGGCTGGACCGTTGCGCACATGGCCCAGGAAGTCAAAGCCCTAGATATGCCGGCGCTGGATTTTGTGTTATCGGGCGATGAAGAATACTGGCAGATTCAGAAACAGCTGGCACAACCTGAACAGCTCAGTAACAGCGAACTGGCACAATTACATGGCCGTTTTGATGAAATTCATGGCTATTCTGCCCCATCTAAAGCCGCCCAGTTAATGGCCGGTCTCGGTTTTATGGAACATCAGCTACGTCTGGATGTCTCCAGTTTCTCCGGTGGATGGCGCATGCGTTTAAATCTGGCACGCACCCTGATGAGCCGCTCCGACTTACTACTTCTGGATGAGCCAACCAACCACTTGGATCTGGATGCCATTTTATGGCTTGAAGACTGGCTCAATGCCTATGAAGGCACTTTAATCCTGATTTCACATGACCGCGATTTTCTCGATGCAGTAACCGATCATATCCTGCATATTGAAAATCAGGAACTGACCTTATATACCGGCAATTACTCGACCTTTGAAGTGACCCGCAGCGAACGTCTGGCCCAGCAGCAACAGGCCTTTGAAAAGCAGGTTGAAGCCCGCGCACATCTGCAAAAATTTATTGACCGTTTTAAAGCCAAAGCCACCAAGGCGCGTCAGGCGCAAAGCCGGATTAAACAGCTGGAAAAAATGCAGTTGCTGGCACCGGCGCATGTCGATACCCCGTTTACCTTCAGTTTCCGTGAACCCACCAAAATGAGTTCACCCTTACTGACTCTGGATCAGGCCGAAATTGGCTATCCGGGCAAAAGTATTGCCAGCAAAATCAGTCTGCAGATTACCCCAAGCTCGCGTATTGGCCTGCTGGGCATGAACGGCGCCGGTAAATCCACCCTGATTAAATCGTTGGTTGGTGATTTAGCGCTTTTAAATGGCCAGCGCAAAGCCTCTGAACTGCTAAATATTGGTTACTTTGCCCAGCATCAGATGGATGCACTGGATGGCCAAGCCAGCCCGATGCTGCAATTGTCACGTCTGGCCGACAAACAGATCAGTGAAGCCACCCTACGTTCGTTTCTCGGCAGTTTCGGTTTTAGCGGTGAACGCATGGATACGCCGTGCGAAAGCTTCTCCGGTGGTGAACGTGCCCGTCTGGCCTTGGCGCTGATTGTCTGGCAGCGCCCGAATGTACTGATTTTGGATGAACCGACCAACCATCTGGATTTAGACATGCGTCATGCCCTGAGCATGGCCTTACAGGACTTTGAAGGCGCAGTGGTACTGGTATCGCACGAACGTCAGCTAATCGCCAGTGTCTGTGATGACCTGCTGTTGGTGCATGCCGGACGCTGTACTGAATTTTCCGGTGATTTGCAGGATTATGCCAAATGGTTACGTGAGGCCCGTCAGCAGCAGATCAATGCCCAAACCGCATTGGCACAGGCCAGCGCCAGTACCAACAAGACTGCCGCACCGGCCAAAGTCGATAAAGAAGCACAGCGCAAACTGGCAGCGCAGCGCCGTGAAGAAACCCGTCCGCTGCGGAAAAAAATTGAACAATGTGAAAGCCAGATTGAAAAAATCCAGCCCCGTCTGGCCAGTATTGAAGAACAGCTGGCTGACAGCAGCCTGTATGAAGCTTCGCGTAAAGAAGATCTGCTCAAGCTGATGAATGAACAGACCAGCTTAAAAGCCACGCTGGAACAGGCCGAAGAAACCATGCTGGAACTGATGATGGAACTGGAAACCCTGGAACAATCATTCCAGAACAGTTAATCCCGTTTCTTCCGAAACCTTCCCCTCAAGATAGCCCCAGTGGCTATCTTTTTATTTCCACTTTATGATCACTCCTCTTTTTAGCCCGTCTGTTTTCTTTAAAAAGATCAAGGAGGATGCTCACCAATAGCTGTTTTCCTCTCCGTTTTAGCTCTGATTGCACTTACTGAACTGCAATATAAAGCCCTCTTGCACACAGCTTGGCCGGTTTTTTTATACATAAATTTACAGCCGCGCATCTCATCATGAAGAAATGTGGCCGGCTCAATGCGCGGGTCTGGCCTTCTGCTAGCCAAGAGAGGAAATTCTATGCGTGCCTTAACCTATCATGGAACCCGAGATGTAAGAGTTGAATCGGTGCCTGACCCAATTATTCAGGAACCGGATGATGTCATCCTTCGCGTCACCGCCACTGCCATTTGTGGCTCAGATCTGCATTTATATCGCGGTAAAATTCCGGCCACAGAACACGGCGATATTTTTGGCCATGAATTTATGGGCGTGGTCGAAGAAGTCGGCCCCGAGGTCACGGCAGTAAAAAAAGGCGACCGGGTGATTATTCCCTTTGTGATTGCTTGTGGTCACTGCTTTTTCTGTGAACATGAGCTGACTGCCTCCTGTGAAAATACCAATACGGGCCGCGGCGCCATTCTGAATAAAAAACAGATTCCACCGGGTGCAGCGCTGTTTGGCTACAGTCATCTTTATGGCGGCGTGCCGGGTGGACAGGCCGATTATGTGCGAATCCCCAAAGGCAATATCGGTCCTTTTAAAGTTCCCGGTTCACTGCCGGATGAAAAAGTGCTATTCCTGACCGATATTCTGCCAACCGCATGGCAGGCGGTGACCAATGCACAAATTGGCAAAGGCTCCAGTGTAGCCATTTATGGTGCCGGACCCGTGGGATTACTGTCAGCGGCCTGTGCACGGATGCTTGGCGCTGAACAGATTTTTATGGTCGATCATCACCATTACCGGCTGCAGTTTGCCCATGAAACCTATGGCGCGATTCCAGTCAATTTTGATGAAATGGATGCGGCCGAGTTTATTATTGACAATACTCCCGGCCATCGGGGTGTCGATGCGGTCATTGATGCAATTGGTTTTGAAGCCAAAGGCAGCATGATTGAAACCGTGATGACCAACCTGAAACTGGAAGGCTCCAGCGGCTTTGCCCTGCGCCAGTGTATTGCCGCAGTGCGCCGTGGCGGCGTGGTCAGTGTGCCGGGCGTCTATGCCGGTCCAATTCACGGTTTCCTGTTCGGTGATGCCTTTGATAAAGGCCTGACCTTCAAGATGGGCCAGACCCATGTGCATCGGTACCTGCCCGAATTACTGGAACGGATTGAAAATGGCGACCTGTCCCCCGAAGTGATTATTACCCACCGTATGAAACTGGCCGATGCTGCCGAGGGCTATCGTATTTTTGATCAACGCGAACAGGATTGCCGCAAAATCATTCTCACGCCCTAATCCGTAGTGCCATCAAAAAAAGCGCCCGCAGGC
>NZ_JBMXBO010000024.1:0-13352 GCF_049546925.1 Acinetobacter sp. AND/436 | reverse complement strand
TAAGTTGTCACTTAAATTTAAACAACTTAGGAAAGCTCTATCTTTAAAATCTTTATGCAACAAAGCCGCTCCACTGTAAAACTATTAGAAGTAAATTCTAGGTGGCCGTATTTAACCTTTATTATTTCACTGTTGATGATCTGTTTACTGACATTATTGAATATGTTGGTTAAATGGATTAACTCAATGAGTAACTTAAAAAGGGCATTAGAGACCCAGAATAAAAATGATGCTGTACACAACACTTATAAGTGTCGGTTGTACAATCCTTTTTCATGGGATTTTTATAGCAAGTCGGTTTCTTCATTCCTGGTAATTTTAATAATAAGTTTGGTTGGTATGTACAACGTAAATAAGGAGAATTTATTTACCGTTACTAATGAAACTACCACTAAAATAGTTGCTGCCACGCCACCAAGTGTAGATTCTAATAATAAAAAACCGTCAGAAACTGTTGAGACAACAGAAGTTAAAAAACTAACTGTAACCAATAAGATTAAAGAGGATGCAAGGGAAGAAAATAAAGAGGAAAAAACGGAGAATTGATAGTAGGCAGAGTAACACTTGAAGTGCGACATAAACCACCTAAGAACCCCATCAATCCATCACCTCACTTAATGCAACGTGCTTTTCATCAAATTTAATCATAAAATTAAGAATATCTGTGTCTTATGCTGCGGTCTACAAAAAATTAGGAAAAATATTTTTTTAAAGTTTGTAGACTGATTTGTAGACAGTTGAACTGCAATCAAGGATAAACTTATGCAATGCTATGCAACCTTTGAATATTTTAAGTTATTGAAAATGCAAGGATATGCAAGCTAATGCAACCTATTCCAATTCGACACAAACTAAGTGGATTCTACTTTTTCTACTACGCCATTGTTGGAACCTTCATGCCGTTTTGGAGCCTGTATCTGGAAGATCAGGGCTTCAATTATCAGGAAATCGGGATTCTGTCTTCCATTGCGATTATCACCCGGTTTTTTGCCCCTTTTATTTGGGGATGGATTGCCGATAAATCCGGTAAACGCATGTTGCTGGTGCGTATTGCCACCTGGATGGAAGCCTGTATCTGGTTCATGCTGTTTATCATTCCGAATAGTTTTCAGTCAGTCGCGTTGCTGATGCTAATTTTTAGCTTTTTCCAGAATGCCATTTTGGCCCAGTTTGAAGGGGTGACTTTATTCTGGCTGGGCGATCAACGTGAACAGCTGTATGGCAAGGTACGTAAATGGGGATCGGTCGGTTTTATTGTTGCGGTATTTGGTATCGGTGCCTTGCTGGAAATTATTCCAATCTCCATGCTGCCGGTATTGTTGCTATGTATCGCGTTTCTGGCATTTATCTGGTCTTTTAGTATTAAAGAACCCAGCGCTGCACCAAGTTCCCAAAAACAGCTGGAGCCTTTGTGGCCAGTGTTAAAACGGCCTGTAGTGGCCTGTTTTTTCCTGATTGAGTTTATTCTGCTGTTTTCGCATGCGCCGTTTTACAGTTTTTATAGCAATTATCTGAGTCAAGCTGGTTTTAGTACTTCAATAATTGGTTTGTTGTGGTCAGTAGGCGTGATTGCAGAAATTATCATGTTTGCTTATGCAACCTTTTTCTTGTCGCGCTGGTCATGGCGAACACTGGTGATGGCCTGTTTGCTGCTGACCGGTTTACGCTGGATTGTTGTTGGTTTGGTACCTGACAGTTTTATCGCCCAGTTTTTTGCCCAGACCATTCATGCCTTTAGTTTTGGCTTATTCCATGTGATTGCGATGCGGGTGATTTTTCAGAATTTCAGCTTGGGTCAGCAAGGACGAGGGCAAGCTATCTATAGCACTATGTGGGGTATGGGTGTGGCGTTGGGAAGTATTTTGGCTGGTTATTATTGGGATATTTTTTCAGGGCAAACTGTCTTTATCTGGGCTGGCTTATCTACATTACTGGGTTTGTTACTGGTCTTTGGTTTACCGAAACAGCTACAAAAACAGGCGTAGAAAAAGCCGGTCATATCGACCGGCTGTTGAATCAGGCTATTCAAGTCTTTAAATTTTGATGTGCTGATATTGCGGGAACCACGGCTGAGCCTGTTCCAGTTGTGCAGCCAGTTGTAGTAATACATCTTCACGAGCAAAAGGTGCAATAAACTGAGAACCTAAAGGCAAGTGCTGTTTATTCCAGTACAGTGGCACAGACATCGCCGGTAAGCCGGTAATATTGGCCAGCTGGGTAAAAGGTACCCATTTCAGGTTTTCCCGTACAATCTGATCGACCAGTTTGCCTTGGGTTAACAGATGCGCCTGTCCGACTTTCAACAAGGCTTTTAACACCGGTTTTTGCCAGGCTGGCGTTTTAACTTCGCCATTCTGGGGAGCTACCGAGGCTGTGGCTGGGGTCAGATATAAATCATAACGGTCAAAGAACTGGTTCATTTGCGTGGTATAAACGCCCCAGTTATTCAGGTTGTGAATATAGTCCAGCGCAGAGGTTTTGGCACCAAATGCAGCCAGCGCCAGTGAGTCCAGCTCGAAATCATCATCACGTGAAGGATACTGTGCGCGAATCTGGCTGAGCATATAAGAGAACTGACTAAACCAGGTGGTAATAAAATCTTTGGCTAGTTGCATGCCATCAATAGCCGGCTGATCTTCAATTACTTCATGCCCAAGGCTGGTTAAGAGTTTTACAGTGTGCTCAATCGCCTGAATAGCATCTTTAGATACAGCGGTGCCAATTGGAGAGCGGGTGCTAAACGCAATTTTCAGTTTTTTTGGTGCTTGCTGCATCAGCTGCAGATATTGACCTTCCGGGCGCTGAATCTTAAATAAAGAGCTGTGTTCTTCGCCGTGGGTTGCATCAAGCATGGCAGCGCTATCCCGGACACTGCGCGTCAACACATGCTGAATGGCAGCGCCGTGCATGGCTTCACTCATGGACGGTCCCCATGGGGTACGGCCACGACTCGGCTTTAAACCGAACAAGCCGCAATAAGAGGCAGGAATACGAATCGAGCCACCGCCATCGCCGGCACCGGCCAGTGGCACAATACCGGCGGCCACAGCAGCCGCAGAACCACCCGATGAGCCTCCACTATTATGTTTTAAATGCCACGGGTTTTTACAGCTGCCCCAAGCATCCGGTTCGGTAATGCCTTTGATTCCGAATTCAGGAGTGTTGGTACGGCCAAAAGTCACAATTCCGGCCTGTTCCCAACGATTGACAATTTCAGCGTTTGTTTCGGGAATATAGCCCATTCTTTTTAAGCCTTGACAGCCATAAGAAGTTGGGTAGCCCGCATATTCCTGAAACAGGTCTTTGACCAGAAAGGGTACCCCAGCAAATGGACCCGACAATGGTCCTTGTACGCGTTGCTGTGCATGTTCATGCATCGGAATAATAATTGCATTCAGGCTTTTAGTTTGTTCGGCACGTTGTACGGCCAGTTCCAGCAGTTCCGATGCCTGAATTTCTTTTTTTGCCACTAATTCGGCCAGCCCCAGACCATCATATTTTAAATATTCTTGTAACTTCATTTTCAATCCTGAAAATATAAATTGTCAGAAACTGTTGTAAGAGATTTTATGCAAAGTTGCAAGGCGAGATTAAAATTTAAACAGTAAAAATCAGCGATATTGGGGCTTAAAAAAATTGTTGAGTTATGTTTATGCACTAAGTTTATTGCAAAAAATATGCTAACGTTAGCGGGTACTTTATATCATTGAATCAATGTATGAAAAAACTTTATCTCACCAGTTTAATGTTAGTATGTTGCACTGCCGTGATGGCCAATGAAACAAAAACGACAACAACAAATAGTGCTGCCGCAACCGCTGCAAAAGCGCCTGTCAATGCCAATACCGTTCGTGTCATTACCCGTCCTGAAATTGTGGGATTGTGGGGCATGGAAATTCCAAATAACCGCAAATGTATTGAATATTATAATTTTCGGGGTGATAACGATGTCATTATCAAAAGCGGTCAGGAATGGTCGTCTGGCATCTATGACTATCAGCCGGCAGAAGATCCGGCCAGCAGTTTACCTGCCTTAATCATGCAAATTAAATATGACAATAATGAGGTCGATTGTTCCGGTTATCAGGAAGATCAGACCGGGGAGATTTCACAATATTTTGTGCAATGGAAAAACCCGCATACTATTCATTTCTGTAGTAATGAAAAAGCCGAACAGTGCTTTGCCACTTTGCGCCGTGTTTTGCCTTAAAGCTGAAATTCAGCCATAAAAAAACCGCTGAAATCAGCGGTTTTTTTATTTTCACAAGGAAACGCTTAGGCTTCCTTGTTGGCACCTTCAAGCTGCTTTAACAAATGCTTTTCCAGGTAGTGAATATCCATTGCCTGTTTGCAGAAGTTTTCATCTTGCAAGATCAGATCTTTATGTAATGGAATATTGGTTTTCACACCGGTCAAAATCATTTCATCCAGCGCCTGACGCATGCGCGCAATACTGGTGCTACGGTCTTTACCATGCGCAATCAGTTTAGCGATCATCGAGTCGTAATAAGGCGGAATGCTATAGCCCGGATAGATATGTGAATCTAAGCGGATACCGGCACCACCAGACGCGTAGAAGTTTTCAATCTTGCCTGGTGATGGCAGGAAGGTTGATGGATCTTCCGCATTGATACGGCATTCAATGGCATGACCTTTCACCTGAACATCTTCCTGCTGAATGTCGAGGCCTAAACCACCGGCAACGCGCAGTTGTTGTTCAATAATATCAATACCTGTGACCATTTCAGTTACCGGGTGTTCTACCTGAACACGGGTGTTCATCTCGATAAAGAAGAACTCGCCATCTTCAAACAGGAACTCGAAAGTACCGGCACCGCGATACTGCATCATCTTACAGGCGTTGACACAGGCTTCTAAAATATCTGCACGTGCTTGCTCTGGCAGGTTTGGTGCTGGTGCTTCTTCCAGAACTTTTTGATGGCGACGCTGTAAAGAGCAGTCACGGTCATACAGATGGATGGCATGGCCGTTACCATCGCCCAGTACTTGCACTTCAACGTGACGAGGCTTTTGCAGGAAACGTTCCATATAGACCGTATCATCACCAAACCACATTTCCGCATCACGCTGCGCCGCTTGTACCGATTCCAGCAGGGTATCGACACGTTCAACAATACGCATACCTCGACCACCACCACCGGCAGCTGCTTTAACAATCAGTGGAAAGCCGATTTCTTTGGCTTCAGCCAGGGCATTTTGTGGTGTTACTGCATGGGCAGAACCTGGTACCGTCGGTACGCCGGCTTTACGCATGGCGGTAATGGCAGAAACCTTGTTCCCCATTAAGCGGATGTGTTCTGGACGCGGACCAATAAAGATAAAGCCTGAGCTTTCTACAATTTCGGCAAATTCCGCATTTTCAGACAGGAAACCATAACCCGGGTGAATGGCATCAGCACCGGTAATTTCTGCTGCGGTAATAATCGCAGGAATATTCAGATAACTGTCGCTGCTCGCGCCCGGACCGATACACACGGCTTCATCACAGAAACGTAAATGCATCAGGTCTTTATCGGCATCGGAATAGATACCGACAGTTTTGATTCCTAAAGTTTTGCAGGCCCGGGTGATGCGAAGCGCAATCTCACCACGGTTTGCAATTAAAACTTTTTGCAACATTGTGAGTCCCCGTGGTCTTAAGCGCGGTAGCGGAAGAGTGGTTGACCAAACTGAATCACTTCACCATTTTTAACTAGAATTTCTTCAATCACGCCGCTTTGAGTTGCTTCAATCGGGTTCATGATTTTCATGGCTTCGATAATACCTAAGGTTTCACCTGCAGAAACGGTTTGACCGATTTTCACAAAAGGTGCTTCACCTGGGCTTGGTGCTGCATAGAACACGCCAACCATTGGAGAAGTTTCAACTGCGCCACGTGGAGAAGATTTCGGTGCTGATGGCAGATCTGCTGCTGGAGCAGGCATTGCTGGAACTGCTGCCGCTACTACTGGACTGCGACGAGTAAGCGCAATCGCCTGATCGCCTTCTTTAACTTCAATCGCTTGTAAGTCAGATTCAATCATCAGGTCGATGAGTTTCTTGATTTTACGGATATCCATGAGACAGTATTCCTAATTAAGATTGCGAAGTGAGTTGAATTTTTTCGATAACGTAGTCAAGTGCAGCAGCATAGCCTTTTGCACCCAATCCGCAGATCACGCCTACAGCTTTATCGGACAAATATGAATGATGTCTAAATGCTTCACGTGCATGCACGTTAGACAGATGGACTTCAATAAACGGGATGGCAACGCCAAGAAGTGCATCACGTACTGCGACTGAGGTATGGGTCAGGGCTGCAGGATTAATAATGATGAATTGAACGCCTTCTTGACCTGCCTGATGAATTCGGTCGACAATGGCACCTTCCCAGTTACTCTGGAAAGTTTCTAGCGAAAATGATGCATTTTGCGCTTGTGTCATGAGCTGCTGATTTATATCCTCAAGGGTAAGGTGTCCATAAACCTCAGGTTCTCGCTTTCCTAGCAAATTTAAATTCGGTCCATGAATAACCAAAATGGTTGAACTCATCCAGCCTGCTCCAATTAATAAGTTGCAAATAGTCTTTGCAAGATGTCTGCAAAGTTTGCTTATTATGGCATGAAATTCCACATTTTTTTTATAATTTCTTTAAATTTACGTGAAAAGCATGTCGCAAAATATGGCTATATCATGCAAACTTTGCATACAATTCGCAATGTTAAAAGATTCCAAATTTGCACGAAATGACGGTTTTTTACATTGTAATGAGAATTGACCAAAACCATTCACAGGTTTGCCGCAAAATAGTTTGATGAGTTTAAGCCCAAGTAGATGGCCTACATGTGCATCCGGTTTTATCTCTGGATTTCCCCCGGAATGCTATCCCTGAATTTGGGGAGTTTTTATCCTCCTCCTGATTTCTATATTGAATTGGCCGCGTTTTAAAATTTATACCATTCAATATATCTGCTGAGAGGTTGCCGCTATAGATTCTGTTTTATCTGGCTTTAAACTACCGTGTTGATATCTTTATTTATTATTGAATTACAAATATTTATCTTTATTTTGTGCTTGGGATATAGTAATTCGATTAGTCATTAGCGTGCTGTTTAGATCAGTTTAGCATGTGCTTAATAGTTGGGCTGATCTTTCAGATAGAGGGTGTATGGGAATAAGTTAAGACGCTAACAAGAGATGAGCAATCCTGATTATGAACAGTCATTGTGAAGAGAATTAGAGTAGAGTGGATTCAAAAGTGTTGGATTTATTTTCAGGAAGTCATTGACCAATTCTTTCATTGAAAAAGACAGTTTCGTGTCTTTCTGTACGAAAGCCGTTCAAGCAAGGTTGGCAAAATTTGATAGTTCACGTATTGCCTAAACTGATTTGGCGAGTAGGGCCTTGATTTTAGAATTAAAAAATAACAGTATTGCTTTATTAAGGGGAAATCTTCTTAAAAGCGACGAATATCTTAATTTAGCCTAAATAAGGCAGATCTATCTAATTCAGTCTGTGACAACCTTGTATCGGCGAAATGCTGTATAAATAGACAAATAGCCCTGATGTGCTAAGATAAAGACATTACACACAGTGTGAACAGGAGTTGTCCAATGACAGCTTATACGATTATGAAAGCAGGCAAGGTGGAGGATGATATGATTCCAAAACTGGCGATTCACGCATTCCGTGATGCTTTTAAGCAGGCATGTGCGTCTTCAACTGTGGTGTATGTGAAAGATCAGCAACTGGTACAGCGCCAGCCGAATGGTCAGGAAAGCGCAATGAAAGATGTGTCGGCGGCTTATCGTAGTGCGCAGCATCTTCCAAAAACCTTGACACGTAAAAAGAAATTACAGACCGTTCACTAATTTATGCCACAACCCCGCATCAGGATGTTTGCAGGTCCGAATGGTTCAGGAAAAAGCACCATTAAGGAATATTTATTGCCCCATCATATTGGGGCATATTTAAATGCAGATGAACTAGAATATCAGCTTAAACAATCTGCAGTTTTGCATTTGGACCATTATCATCGGGCATTGGATGCAGCTGCGTTAATTTCCTTTCTAGAGCAAAAACAACGGCCTCAGGCAAATACATGGGTGCCTTTATTACGTCAGCCACCGGTACTGATTAGTGCAAGCTGCGTACAGTTTGATCCTGCGGAAATCGACTCCTATTTATGCGCGCGTATTATTGATTATATTCGCCTGGAGTTTTTATGTTTAAAGGTGAGTTTTACCTTTGAAACAGTGATGTCGCATATTTCCAAGGTAGAATTTTTACATGAGGCAAAACGCCACGGATTTAAAACCTATCTGTACTATGTTTCCACGGTTGATCCGCTGATTAATATTGCGCGGGTGCAGTATCGCGTAGAGAAGGGCGGGCATGGCGTGCCTGAACAAAAGATTAAACAGCGTTACTACCGCAGTATGGATTTATTAATGCAGGCGGTGGATGCCACAGATCGAACCTACTTTTTTGATAACTCGACGGATGGTCAAGCCGCATCGTTCCTGGCCGAGATTGAAAATGTCGAGCTGTTAAAAATAAATCCCGAGGCGCAGGTGTTGCCAGAGTGGTTTGTAGAGAAAGTTTTAAATGCTTTTGAGTAAGCCAGTTCACTTGGATGGAGACTCATCTCTATTTCTGATCAGCAGTTTTAAAACACCAAGAAATTAAAGCCAAACTACATAATATTCTGCCGAAGTACAAAATTTCCCGAGGATATATTCAGGGAATTTGCTCAACTATCAAGATCAGCTAATTAATTCACATGATTTTTCTAACAAACTGTTTTCTATTTATAACCTATTATTCGGATTGATGATCGAAAATAGGCTTTATCCAACTTCTATTTTTAGAGATGTGCTGGCCGCGCTAAGCCTCTAGTCGCTGGAAGCTTTTTTTATTTCCTTTATTTTTTTAAGCGCTTCATTCTTATAATCCAGAAATAGCCTAAGCAACATTCTCCTTAATCAGCGAATGACAGCACAAAAGCCAGAATAAAGGAAAGGGGGAGATGATTAGCTCTTTGTAAACAAGGATAGCTATTTATTGGTATTTTATATATTATAAAAACATATAATGTTTTGGGTGTATGGCGATGCATGATTTTCTGATTGCGTTTTTAGGTGGCCTTTTATTAGGGACCGCCGTGGTCGGCTATTTATATGTGAATGGACGGATTGCAGGCATTAGCGGCTTGCTGGCTCAGGTGATGCAGCCAAGTACCATCTTTAAAACACCGGCGCTGTGGTTTTTATTGGGATTGTTTATTACGCCGTTTATTTATGGAATCTGGCAGCAGCCACAGATTGAACTTGAGGCTAGTCCACTCATGATGGTGGTGGCCGGTATTTTGGTTGGTTTTGGGACCCGTTTAGGTTCGGGTTGTACCAGTGGTCATGGTATTTGTGGAATCAGCCGTTTATCCAAACGTTCGATGGTAGCGACCTTGACCTTTATGCTGACGGGCGTATTGACGGTGTATGTCACCCGCCATATCACAGGAGCATTCTAAAATGAAAAATATCTGGGCGTTTCTATTTGGCGGATTATTTTCATTGGGCCTGATGATTTCGGGTATGTCCAATCCGGAAAAAGTACTAGGTTTTCTGGATATTTTCGGCGATTGGGATGCCAGTCTGGCTTTTGTGATGATGGGTGCCATCGCCGTGGCTTTTATTCCGTTTCAAAAGGCAGTACGTCAGGCCGAACCTAAGACGGTGTATCATGAGGCCATTGAGTTACCGCGGCAAAATCAGCTAGATTCTAAACTGATTCTCGGCAGCGCTTTGTTTGGGATTGGCTGGGGGATTGCCGGCATTTGTCCTGCACCTAGCTTTACGTTAATTGGTCTGGGCTATTATCAGGCACTGTATTTTATTGCTGCGATGATGTATGGCATGTATCTTCATCATCGACTTTTAGGGAAAAAATCATGACCGCTACGCCAGTTGTACAACATTTTTTTGACAAAGAGACCAATACATTCAGCTATGTAATGACCGATCCGGCCACGCAGCAATGTGCAATTATTGATAGCGTCTTGAATTATGATGCGGCTTCGGCATCTACCTCGACTGAAGGTGCAGACGCAATCATTAGCTATATTCAGCAAAATAGCCTAAGCGTTGAGTGGATTTTAGAAACCCATGTGCATGCAGATCATCTGACCGCAGCCCAGTATTTAAAAGAAAAGCTGGGTGGAAAAATTGCCATCAGCAACAAGATTATTGTGGTGCAGGATACGTTTGGCCGTATTTATAATCTGGATTTGAAATATTTGAATGCGCATCAAGCCTTTGATTATCTGTTTGATGATCATGAGCAATTCAGTATTGGTGAATTAACGGCCTACAATATTCCAACACCAGGGCATACACCAGCCTGTTTAAGCTATGTGATTGGTGATGCAGTCTTTGTCGGCGATACCTTGTTTATGCCGGATTATGGCACTGCGCGCTGCGATTTCCCGAAGGGTAGTGCAGAGCAACTGTTTGATTCCGTGCAAAAACTGTATGAGCTGCCAGCGCAGACACGGGTATTTTTATGCCATGACTATCTACCTGAAGGGCGTGAGGTCTTTATACACGAAACCAGTATCCAGCAGCAAAAAGCCGAGAATATCCATATTCACGATGGTACGCAAAAAGCTGAGTTTGTAGAAATGCGTAATCGCCGTGATGCCGGTTTATCGATGCCAAAACTGATTTTGCCTGCCATTCAGATCAATATGGTGGCCGGGCATTTCCCTGAACCGGAAGCCAATGGCACACGTTATCTGAAACTGCCACTCAATTATTTCAATAAATAAACTGGATCGGCCAATGCCTTTGTGCAACTGGCCGATATTTTTGGCCTGATACAAAATAGCCTAAGCAAAAATACAATTTTAATAAAGCACTTATCCTATAATATCGAGAAAGCCAAAACCGATGCATACAAGGAATCAAAAATGCTGCTCAATTTCCAGACTTCACAACAACATCTATCAAGCACCGACATTCCGGTTGTTCTTATTCATGGTTTATTTGGCAGCCTGAGTAATTTGGGTATGTTGGCACGTGCGTTACAGGAGCATTATCCAGTCATCCAGATTGATGTACGTAACCACGGAAAATCGGAACATCGCCAGAGCATGAGCTATACCGAGATGGCGCAAGATGTACTGGAAACCTTGGATGCGATTCAGGTACAAAAATTTATCGTGATTGGCCATTCCATGGGTGGAAAAATTGCCATGCAACTGGCTGACCTTGCACCAGAGCGAGTGGAAAAACTGGTGGTGCTGGACATGACACCATTTGCCTATCAGGAAAATCATCATGATCAGGTGTTTGATGCGCTATTTGCTGTCAAAAAAGCACAAGTGGAATCACGCCAGGATGCCACCCAGATTATGCAGCAGCATTTGCGTGAAGATGCAGTGATTCAGTTTCTGATGAAATCGTTTAGTAAAGGGCAGTGGTTATTTAATGTTGATGCACTTTATGCATCTTATCCGAAAATTTTATCTTGGCAGCCAGTCCAGGTGGATGCACCAAGTTTATTTATTCGTGGCGGTGCATCTCCATATTTATCT
The DNA here is from genome assembly GCF_049546925.1 of Acinetobacter sp. AND/436. Taxonomy (NCBI): domain Bacteria; kingdom Pseudomonadati; phylum Pseudomonadota; class Gammaproteobacteria; order Moraxellales; family Moraxellaceae; genus Acinetobacter; species Acinetobacter sp. AND/436. The sequence continues at coordinate 1,759 of NZ_JBMXBO010000024.1, read as the reverse complement.
AAACCGGAACACTATGCTGCCCTTGAACAGCAGTTTAGTCAGGCCAGCATTGAAACTGTTGAAAATGCTGGCCATTGGCTGCATGCAGAGAAAACTGCTGAAGTGGTCGATAAAATCCAGCAGTTTTTATCTGCATAAGCCCGGTATTATTTTTAATCGAGTGCATTGGCCATCAGCTGACCTTCCGAGGTCAGCTTTTCTGCCATTTCCCGGGTTTTCTTTAAGCCTGGCATCCGGTATTCGGTATGGCCATAATCTTTAATGGATTTCCAGCGGCCACCCCAAGTCAGGCCGACCGACTCCGCCACTTCACCATACAGTTCATAACCGCGCATTGCCCATGGGTCACGCTCGGAAATCACCACTTTGCCATTACGTTTAAAGGCCACATCGGCGGCTAAACCAAATTGATGATAGCTTTGATAACCACGGGCACGGGTGGTGTTTTTATTTTTGGACAGCGAGTTTTGTCGCTCCGGGCTACGATAACCTTCCAATAACACCAGCTCATAGCCATGGCGTTCTTTCATGATTTTAAACACCATCAGCAGGCGCTGTTTATAACGTGGATTCATCTTATGCCACTTCCGGTCAGCGCTCACAATTGATGGATTGACATGAGAATGAGCATGTAAATCTTCTACTGCCGGATCATAACTATGCTGATCTGCCGGCACAGCCGCCCACTGATTTTCCAGTTGCATGGCCTCAACCACGGCAGCTTCAACCAGTGCTTCTTCTACTTCAGGTGGTGGTGATAGCATTTCACCTTCAAGCAGGGCATAAACTTGAGGATCAACTTCTCTTAAATAGTCGGCTTCAATATCTGGAGCAAAATGCAGGTTTGGCGGCGTTGGAACAGGCTTTATGTGAACGCCAGCTTAGCTTAAGCCAGGGAATCAAACTCTTTAGACAGACTTTTATAGATGGATAAAATGATTAAAAATCAATTAAATACATATAAAAAACAATGGCTGTCTGTACTCTTGTTCAGTGTTAGTAGCTGGGTATGTGCACAGCCGATTGTAGTTGAAGGCGTGGTCCCGAATGAAGCCAGCAAACAGGCCATCCTGACTAAAATGCACAGTGTGTATGGTGCGGACCAAGTCATTGATAAAATTCAGGTTAAATCGGTTGCTGCACCCAATGGCTGGAGCGAATCGGTCACACGAATGATCACGCCAGACCTAAAAAAAGTGAAGCAGGGTCAATTGTCGGTACGCGGTACGCAAATTGATTTAAATGGAAAAATGTCCAATCAAAATGATATCCAGCCAACCACAAATGCTTTTCAGGGCTTGGTACAGGCGCCATATCGTTTTAATGCACAGTTATCTGTAAATCAGGCCGAACAGAAAATTATTGATGATGCCTTGAAAAACCGGATTATTGAATTTGAATCTGGCAGTGCGGTTTTAGCCGCATCTGGGACAAAAATTCTTGATGAGATGGCGATTGCCTTAAATAAGGTTGGTGGCAAGCAGGTGAAAATTATTGGCCATACTGATAGCTCTGGTGATGCCAATAAAAACCTGATCTTAAGTAAAGAGCGTGCACAGGCGGTAAAAGATTATTTGATTGGCAAAAATATTCCTGCAGATAGTTTGAGTGTGGAAGGTTTAGGCGCCAACAAACCTGTGGCAGACAACTCAACAGCTGAGGGTCGTAAAAAGAACCGTCGTATTGAGTTTGAAGTGATTTAAGTGGTCATTAAAGGAATAAGAGCCATCTACAGGATGGCTTTTATTTAATATGCTAT
>NZ_JBMXBO010000023.1:0-30821 GCF_049546925.1 Acinetobacter sp. AND/436 | reverse complement strand
ATTACTGTCTTTAGACATTTCAAACCACGACTCTTCGGAGTCGTTTTTTTTTATAATGGAATTTTATTGCCTTAAAAATCCCGCAGTCTGGGTAAGATGGATATGAGCACAGAAATTCCGGATCAACTCCTTCAACTTGAAGCCAATGGTGGTATTTTTGCTATTTGGAAGATTTTTCAGCACTATGGGATTGATCTGGAAATTGCCGATCTGGTCCAGCTGTGCCGGCATAATAATGAAGATGGCACTTTCGGAATTGCGCTAGCAGTGGGGTTGAAAAAGCTGGGGCTTGAGGTGAGCTTTCATACAGATCCTGATCCGCACCAGCACCCGACGGAAGTGTTGTGTTATCAGGAAGCGCAGCAATTACAGATTCCGCTACAGCCGGCACTCAGCTATAGCGCTTTGCAGACATGTGTTGATCAGGGCCGCTTTGTGATAGTGTTCTATGACACACTAGAAGGCGTGGGGAATCATTCCTTAATCTATTCGATGGATGCAGAAGAGGTCTGTTTCTTTGACAGCTTTGATGCAATGCCAGCACAGGTTTTCGAGCAGCAGCGTCAGGCAGAGGGCATTTGCCGTCAGGCCATTGTGATTGATGACCGAAATTTTGTGATGCGTTATAGCTAAGCCACATTTATCGAGATCATAAAAAAAGCAGTCACTTGGACTGCTTTTTTGTTGAGTGCTTTTAAAGAAAGCTGAATCAATTATTCACGGTCGATCTTCATCGGCTGCACATCCATCTGCTGATAAGGAATCAGCTTGGTTTTGTATTTCCATTTATAGCCTAACCAGATGGCCAGGAACAATAAAATCCCGATATAGGTGGAAAGCACAGCCAGCCACTCACCCTCAAGTACCGCCTGATAGTTCTGGCCCAAGACCACAATCGCACATAAAGTGAAGGCAAACCATGGTGCGAACGGGAAGAACTTGGCACGATACGCCAGATCTTCAAGTTTATAGCCCTGAGCAAGATAGCCTTTGCGGAAACGATAATGAGAAACCGCAATACCCAGCCAGACAATAAAGCCACACATGCCTGACATATTTAGTAGCCAGTTAAAGACCTGTTCTTCACCAATAAAGGTGGTCAAGAAACATAATGCAGCAATGGCCGTGGTGGCATACAGCGCATTCATCGGTACGCCACGTGGATCAAGGCGAGCAAAGGCTTTTGGTGCACTGCCTTTACGTGCCATATCAAACAACATACGCGTAGATGAATACATGCCTGAGTTACCCGCAGACAGGATCGCCGTTAGAATGACTGCATTCATGACACTGGCAGCAAAGGCAAAACCGGCCTGCTCATACAGTAAGGTAAAGGGTGACAGTGCCACATCATCTGTTGCAGCGGCCTGCAGTAATCGTGGATCATCATAGGCAATCAGGGTGCCGATAATGAAAATACACACGATATAGAACAACAGGATACGCCAGAAAATCTGTTTGATTGCAATCGGAATGGTTTTCTGCGGATCTTTAGATTCACCCGCAGCCACGCCGACCATTTCCGTGCCCTGGAAGGAGAAACCGGCAATCATCGCCACACCAATCAGGGCTGATAAACCACCGACAAAGGGTGCTTCACCTTGGCTCCAGTTACCAAAAGTTGCAACATCCGGGGTCATCATGATCTTGGCGATCATGACCAGACCAATAATAATAAAGATGATAATCGCAAGCACTTTGACTAAAGAGAAGAAGAACTCGGACTCACCAAAGCCTTTGACTGTCAGGGCATTAATCGCAAACACCACGGTCAGGAACAGGGCACTCCAGTAGAAACCGGGAATATCCGGGAACCAGAACTTCATGATGAACTGTACCGCAACCAGTTCAAACGCCACGGTAATGGCCCAGTTATACCAGTAGTTCCAGCCTAGCGCGAAACCAAAACCACCTTCGACATATTTGCTGCCATAGGTAAAGAATGCACCTGAGGTCGGATTGTGGGTCGCCAGTTCGCCCAAGCTGGTCATCAAGAAATAGATCATGACGCCAATCAGGGCATAGGCCAGTAATGCACCACCCGGACCGGCATTGGCAATGGTCGCACCGGAGGCCAGGAATAAACCGGTCCCGATCGATCCGCCAATGGCGATCATATTTAAGTGGCGAGCACCGAGCTTACGCTGCAGCTGTCGGCTGTGTTGAGTTTCGCTCATCATACTTCCTTAACATTTTTTTGAGTGCTCGCGAACAGCACTTTAAAACCTTGTTGATCTGCCTTGACCGTACACTGGCCAAAACTCTGTTCAATCAACAGGGGATAATTTAAAAAGCGGTTGGCCACAATCCACAGTTCACCACCCGATTTCAGGTGGCGGCGCGCAGTTTTACACAGTTTTTCGCTGGCATCATAGTCGGTCTGAATCCCCTGATGAAAAGGCGGATTGCTGACAATGGCATGCAAAAACAGCGGTGCATCTTCAATGCCACTGACGGCTTTAATCTCAAGCTGCTGCGGATTGAGCTGGTTGTGCTCAAAAGTCATTTGGGTTGAAGCGAGTGCAAAAGCATCTACATCCAGCGCGAAGATACGGTTATCTGGATTCAGCTTGGCCAGATAGGCACTGATAATGCCGGCGCCACAACCAAAATCGGCAATTTTACCCGATGGCACTTGGCTTAAATAAGGCAGGAAGACCGCTGTACCGATATCAAGCCGGTTCTGGCTGAACACACCTGGCAGGGCACAAATCTGTAGATCACCTTTTGGCGTCGCCACAGTATAACGCTGCGCCCAGTCGGCCAGTGCTTTTTTCTCGACGCTGCAGTCTAGTGTTAATTGCCAGAGTTGGCAATGACGGGCACTGTCGAGTTTTAAGGCTTTACCATAAGGCTGTAGCTGTTTGGCCGCACGTTCGACGCCGCCTTTTTTCTCACCGACCAGAAAAACACTGCTGCCGGTTTGCAGATGGGCGGCAACATTGTGCAGCACATAATTCAGCAGTTCTTTGGATTTCGGCACAAAAATAACCGCCTGATCAAATTCGCCTTCTGGAAAGTCGGCACCAAAATGAACGGGGGCAGTCTGGTTCTGGAAATAGTGGTAATCGTTAAAATTCCATGTCCAGAAAAAAGGCTGGACCGATTCACCGAATTCAGCGAACAGCTGGTCTGTAGGCGCATTGATCAGTAACACACGACCTGATAAATAATCATATTGTCGTAATAGCACTTCGCTTTTAGCATCCATGAGTCGCTCTCCAATAGAAAAACACTGTCCAAGTCCGGCTCAGACAGTGTTTTCTGGACATGAAATTACTTCTTGGTTTCAGGTAATACAATATTCAGAATCAGCGCTGCAATACCGCCGGTCGCAACACCTGAGCTAAAGATATTACGGAATAATTCTGGCAGATGCTCCAGAATTTGTGGCACTTGTGCAACGCCTAAACCCAGTGCCAGAGAAATGGCAATGATCAGCAGGGCGCGACGGTCCAGATGAATACCCGATAAAATGTTAATTCCCGATGCGGCTACCGCACCAAACATGACCATCACTGCACCACCCAGAACGGCTTGAGGCACAGCCTGAATCACGCCAGCAACGGCTGGTAATAAACCTAAAATCACCAGCATCGCGGCAATCCAGATTCCGACATAACGGCTAGCCACACCAGTTAACTGAATCACACCGTTGTTTTGTGCAAATACTGAACTTGGGAAGGTGTTGAAGATACCGGCCAGGAATGAGTTGGCACCATTGACCAGTACGCCACCTTTAATACGCTCCATCCATTTTGGACCATCCACGGGCTGGTTCGACAGTTTTGAGGTTGCAGTGATGTCACCAATCGCTTCTAACGACGTGACCAGATAAATAAAGGCCATTGGAATGAACAGGCTCCAGGAGAATTCCAGACCAAAGTGCATTGGAGTTGGCACTTGTACCAGTGGCGCTTCCTGCAGACCAGAGAAGTCCAGATGACCCATAAAACCAGCCACAATATAACCCACGATCAGGGCAATCAGGATGGCGGAGCTTTTAATCCAGGTGACATTAATCCGGTTCAGGATAATGATTAACGCTAGAACGGTACAAGACATGATCAGGTTGTCGGCATTGGCGAAAGTCTTGTCCGACATGGCCTGATAGCCACCGCCCATACTGATTAAACCTTCTTTAATTAAGGTTAAACCAATCAGCAGGACCACAATCCCGGTTACCAGCGGGGTAATCAGTTTTTTAACCCATGGCAGAATTTGTGAAACACCCATCTCGATAAATGAACCGGCAATCACCACACCAAAAATAGCGGCCATAACCGACTCAACCGGTGTACCTGCTGCGACCATTGCAGAACCAATCCCGATGATTGGCCCAATAAAGTTAAAGCTGGTGCCCTGAACAATTAACAGTCCGGCACCAAAAGGGCCCACTTTTTTGGCTTGTAGGAAGGTTGCAATCCCTGAAATCACCAAAGACATCGATAAAATCATGTTGGTGTCTTCTTTGGAAACACCCAAGGCCAGACAGATCAACAGACCCGGCGTCACAATCGGGACAATAATGGCCAATAAGTGTTGGAAGGCAGCAAGAAAAGCAATAAACGGTTTAGGACGGTCATTCAGACCATAGACCAAATCCAGTTGCGGTTTTTGATCAGGAGATGAATTAAATTCAGACATAAGTCAAAAGCAAATTAGGCTAGGTGGCGGTATTCTAATCGAGTTACACGTCTTTACAAACTTTAAATCGTCGCTTCTGTCGAAAAAAGTTCGATTGTCAATAAAGTGTCACTACTAAATGAGAGTATTTTTCTGTATAATTTGCCCTCAAATTTAAAGCGTATCGAATTTACATGTCAGATATTAAAACTCTCCGCAACATCGCGATTATCGCGCACGTTGACCACGGTAAAACCACTCTTGTAGATAAACTTTTACAACAATCAGGTGCTCTCGGTGAACGAGCGGGCGAGATTGAGCGTGTCATGGATTCAGGCGCTATTGAAAGTGAACGTGGTATTACCATTCTTGCAAAAAACACTGCAATCAAATGGTTAGATAAACGTACCGATACTGAATACCGTATCAACATCGTGGATACCCCGGGACACGCCGACTTCGGTGGTGAAGTTGAACGTGTCATGTCGATGGTGGACTGCGTACTTCTTCTGGTTGACTCTCAAGAAGGTCCAATGCCACAAACCCGTTTCGTAACGCAAAAAGCGTTCGCACGTGGTTTGAAGCCAATCGTGATCATCAACAAGGTCGACAAGCCAAACGCGCGTCCTGACTGGGTGATTGACCAGGTATTTGATTTGTTCGACAACCTGGGTGGTACTGACGAACAGCTAGACTTCCCGGTAGTTTATGCGTCTGGTTTACGTGGTGTGGCTGGTCCATCTCCAGAAGAACTGGCTGAAGACATGACACCATTGTTTGAAACCATCGTAGACATTGTTGAACCACCAGCAGTTGACGTTGATGGTCCATTCCAGATGCAAGTGTCTTCACTGGACTATAACAGCTTCGTGGGTGTAATCGGTGTTGGTCGTATCCAGCGTGGTTCTGTAAAACTGAACACGCCTGTCACTGTCATTGACAAAGATGGTAAAACACGTAACGGCCGTATCTTAAAAATCATGGGTTACCACGGTTTAGAGCGTATTGATGTAGATTCTGCATCTGCGGGTGACATCGTATGTGTAACCGGTATGGACGAGCTGCATATTTCTGACACCATCTGTGATCCGAAAAATGTTGAAGCGTTACCACCGCTTTCTGTAGACGAACCAACCGTGTCGATGACATTCCAGGTCAACAACTCGCCGTTCGCGGGTAAAGAAGGTAAGTTCGTGACTTCACGTAACATCCGTGAACGTCTAGACCGCGAATTGATTCACAACGTTGCACTGCGCGTTGAAGATACTGACAGTCCTGACCGTTTCAAAGTGTCTGGCCGTGGTGAACTTCACCTGTCAGTTCTGATTGAAAACATGCGTCGTGAAGGTTTCGAGATGGGTGTATCTCGTCCGCAAGTGATCTTGAAAGAGATTGATGGCGAAATGCAAGAACCATACGAAAACGTGACTTTTGACGTTGAAGAACAGCACCAAGGCGCTGTGATGGAGCAAATGGGTAACCGTAAAGGTGAGATGACCAATATGGAAGTGGACGGTAAAGGCCGTATCCGTATTGAAGCAACTGTTCCTTCACGCGGCCTGATTGGTTTCCGTTCTGAATTCATGACCATGACGTCTGGTACCGGTATCATGACCTCTAGCTTCTCGCACTACGGTCCAATGAAACAGGGTTCTGTAGCAAAACGTCAAAACGGTGTACTGATTTCTATGGTTCAAGGGACTTGCTTGGGCTATGCACTGTTCAGCTTGCAAGACCGTGGTCGTCTATTTGCTAAACCTCAATTGGAAGTTTACGAAGGTATGATCGTGGGTATTAACTCTCGTTCAGACGATATGGTGGTGAACCCAACCAAAGCGAAACAGTTAACCAACGTACGTGCATCTGGTACGGATGATGCGTTAACTCTGGTTCCTGCAATTGAATTCACACTTGAACAAGCACTTGAATTCATTGAAGATGATGAGCTGGTTGAAGTAACGCCGAAGTCAATCCGTATCCGTAAGCGTTACCTGACTGAAAACGAACGTAAGCGTAACAAATCTTAATTTTAAAAATTAAGACGAAAAAAGAAACCGCCAGGTCCACTTGGCGGTTTTTTTTGTATTAAATGTTCTAAAACTACTTGGAAATAATTGAAAAAAGCGTACATTAAGCAGAAATCAAATTCTAGTAATTATGTATACTTCATCACATAAATAAAGATATATTCTGGAGCGCATATGAGCATTTTAAAAGAATTTAGAGAGTTTGCTATTAAAGGCAACATGATGGACCTGGCAGTCGGTGTCATCATTGGTGGTGCATTCGGTAAGATTATTGATTCACTGGTAAAAGATGTGATCATGCCGCTGATTTCATGGATTTTAGGTGGTGATGTCGATTTCACCAATAAATTCCTGATTCTGGGTGATAACCCGAACAATGTCCAAACCTTGGCTGCTGCCCAGGAAGCCGGTCTGAACATTTTCCATTATGGTAATTTCCTGACCATCTTCATTAACTTCCTGTTATTGGCCTGGGTGGTGTTCTGGTTGGTGAAACTGATGAACAAAATGCGCCGTAAGCAGGAAGCAGAGCCAGAACCGGCAGCAACTCCAGAAGATATCGAATTACTGCGTGAAATTCGTGACGAATTGAAAAAACGTCCGCAGGCGTAATTGAAAGCAAAAGAAAACGGCGCAAAGGCGCCGTTTTTTTATAGAATCCCTCCCCAACTTCCCTTTAATAAAGAGAGGAGAAGTCCCTCTTTGCTAAAGGGGGATTTAGAGGGATTAAAAATCCATCCGGAATTTAATTTCCACCAAATGAAAACCAAACTGGCTTTTGACCGGGCCATGCAACACCCGTTCAGCAGCCGTAAAGACCAGTTTATCAATCACTGGAACCAGTTGGCCTTTTTTCACTTCACCGAGTTCGCCGCCACGTTTGGCTGAGTTGCAGGTGGAATACTGTTTGGCAATTTTGGCAAAGTCTGCACCTGCTTGCAGCTTCTTTTTCAGCTGCTCGGCAGTATCTTTATCTTTTACCAGAATATGACGGACGATGGCCGTTTTCATGGGTATTACCTCGCTGTATGTTTCGGCTTGCTGGCTTTAGGATGAGCCAGTTTGACTTTCTTCAGCGGTTGGCACTCCGGGCAAAACACTGAGGCGCGCTGACCAAGCTTGAGATTTTCCAGTGTGGTTTCACAGTTGACACACATTTCACCGGCACGACCATAGGCCAGCAGGGTTTGCTGAAAATAGCCATTTTCGCCCATGGCATTGCTATAGTCGCGTAAGGTCGATCCACCCAAATCAATGGCCTGTTTTAAAATCCGCTTGATCTCCACAGTTAGTTTGTCAATCTGTTCCAGACTTAAGCTCGACGCCGGTTGTGCCGGGTGAATGCCCAGATTAAACAGACTTTCTGTGGCGTAAATATTGCCCACGCCCACCACCACATGGTTATCCATGATTGCAATTTTAATGCCGACATTTTTGTTTTTCAGTTTATCGGCCAGATAGTGGGCATTGAAGGCCTCGCTTAAAGGTTCAGGTCCGAGCGTATCAATCAGTTTGCTTTGCGAGTTTTCATCTAGCCAGAGAATGCAGCCAAAACGGCGCGGGTCGTGGTAGCGCAACTGAATATCATCAAACTGGATAATCAGATGGTCATGTTTGCGCAGTTCGGCCTCGGGCTCACATAGGCGGAAGCTGCCGGACATGCCCAGATGCCACAGCATGCTGTCCTGTTCAAACTGGGCCAGAATATATTTGGAGCGACGGGTCAGGTTCAGCAGTTTTTGCCCGACCAGTTTTTGTAGATCGTCTGGAATTGGCCAGCGTAAGCTGGACTGGCGTACCTGCACGGAATGCACACGCTGTTCTAGCAGCGGCAATAAACTGGTTTTGGTGGTTTCGACTTCAGGTAATTCAGGCATGGACAGGCTTCGGCATGAGGATGCAGCTAATATCGGGTTGAATCTTGAAAAATACAAGACAGGGCAAGGCTGCATTATAAAGTGAATTGCCGCACCGCGCAGCCTGATCAGTCTTGCAGCTCAAATTGAACATTCACAGAAAAAGAAAAGCGATTCAGCGTCCAGGTAAAAAAATGTAAGCCTGCACATCATTAATGTTGAAAATCACATGCCGCCCATAAAAAAAACGTCAAGATAGGGCAAAACAAAAATGAGTTATCCAGATGAGGAGCAATATGCATACGCCGCAACACATCATCGAGATCTGTCAGCAGCAGCAACGTCAATTGAATCTGTTTCTCGATTTAGACGGCACTCTGGCCGATTTTCAGCTTGACCCGCAGCACAGTTTTATTCCCACCTCGACTTTAAACACCCTGGCCGAATTATTGCAGTTGGGGATTCCGGTGAGTGTGGTTACTGGCCGTTCCATTGAGATGGCCAGACAGCTGTTACAGCAGTTACCGCTGCCGATTGCTGAGTTACATGGATTACAAATTTGGTGGAATAGTACAAAGAAATTACAACTTGATTTAAGTCATATTAATTATAAGCAGCTCCGGGCAGACCTGAGTCAGGCCTGTCGCGCCTACCCGAATTTACGTATTGAGGATAAGCAGTTTTCGGTAGCCCTGCACTACCGGGAATATCCAGAGCTTGCGCCGGTTGCACAGCAGATTATGGCGGTGCTGCAAGTGCGTTATCCTCAACTTAAGCTCAAGCAGGGCAAGTGTGTGGTCGAGCTTTTGCCTCAGCAAGCGAGTAAAGGTTTTGCAATTAGTCGCTTACTGGAAGCAATGCCAGAAAACAGCACTTTTCCCATTTTTATTGGTGATGATGTGACGGATGAAGATGGATTTGCCGTGGTCAATCAGCATCAGGGTTTGAGTATTAAAGTTGGTGAAGGCGAGACACTGGCCCGCTATCGGCTGGCCAATACCCAAGCGGTGGCGGAGTTGCTGCATTTAATAAAAATACATTGCGAAACAGGAGCAATGACCATCAAAAGAGGATGTGAGGGTAAAAATGTCAAAGCTAATCGTGTTATCCAATCGGATCAGTTTACCGAATCCTGAAAAAAAAGCCGCAGGTGGTCTGGCGGTGGCCATGCAAGATGCACTGCATGATATTGGCGGGGTCTGGGTGGGCTGGAATGGTGAAAGAGTCGAGCAATTTTCCCAGCTGAAATTCGACTCGGTGCAGCATCAGGGTGTGGAATATCTGACCAGCCCCTTAACTGAACAGCAGTACCAGCAATATTACTGTGGCTTTGCCAACAATGCCTTGTGGCCGGCCATGCATGATCGCAGCAATTTAATTGAATACTCCACAGACGAATATCTGACTTATCAGGAAGTCAATCGCATGTTTGCCGAACAGCTACAGGCGATTGCTGAGCCGGATGATGTGATCTGGGTGCATGACTATCATTTTTTCAGTATCGCCCGGCATTGCCGCCAGTTAGGCATGCATAACAAGATTGGTTTTTTCCTGCATATTCCTTTTGCCCATGAAGCGGTGTGGCGGGAAATTCCGGTGGCATCACGTTTACTGCAAGACCTCTGTGAATATGATGTAGTTGGACTGCAAACCCAGCGCGATCAGCAGCAATGTATGCGCATTTGCCAGACCATGCTCAGTGGTGAGGAAATTCATCCTTATATCCTGCGTTATCAGAATAAGCTGACCATGATGAAGAGTTACCCCATTGGGGTGAATCCAGACCTCATCCAGCACGCGGCCGCTCAGCCCTTAACGAGCACCCAAGATATCTTTGATTTTGACTCCCTGGCCCAACAAAAAACTATTATCGGCGTTGACCGGATTGATTATTCCAAAGGGCTGTTAGAACGTTTTGATGCTTTTGCCCATTTCCTGGCTTCTTATCCTGAATATCATCAGCAGGTGGTGGACCTGCAAATTGCCTGTCCATGCCGCATGGATATTCCCGCCTATCAGCGCCTGTACCAGCGTTTAGAAGACCAGATTGCCGCCATTAACAGCCAATATGCTACAGCAGACTGGTTGCCGGTGAATTGCAGTCATCAGATCTTGGCGCATGAGGTGTTGATGAAAATTTACCGCCAGTCGGATATTTGCTGGGTCACTTCGTTAAAAGACGGTATGAATTTGGTGGCCAAAGAATATATTGCCGCTCAGGATGCCAATGATCCGGGCGTGCTGATTTTGTCCGATAAAGCTGGTGCTGCAGACCAGATGCCGGATGCGCTGATTGTGAATCCACATGACCGCGAGGCCATGACGCGAGCCCTGAAACAGGCACTGGAGATGCCGCGAGCAGAGCGGATACAGCGTTACAGTCGCTTAATGGATGGTCTGAAAAAATTTGATATTGCCGACTGGCGTACTACTTTCTTAAATGATCTGCGCCATAACAGCTTCCTGTATCACTACAAGATGCCGCTTCGCGCCCAGGTCTCGCCGGTGATTCACTAATACGTTAACAATTTTCAATATTTATCTGCCCAGCCACGTGCTAAATCTAAACAGGGTCATCAGTTAAAAACATCAACATCGCCGTACCGTGACTGCAAGTTTGGCTACTCATGCCCGCTTGTGGTCACTGTGCTGGCAATGATGACAACCGGATAGATTGAGAACAATTATATATTTGGAATATAGAACCACTATGGACCAGATTCTGGCTGAATTTGAACAGCAGACAGCGCCTACCGCCGAAGATTACGTCACCACACTACGCCGTTTGCTGGCAGTATCACTTGAATTTCCTCATCCGGGCAGGGGGCAAACCCTGCTGCGCTGGCAACTGCTGGCCAAAGTTGCGGCCACCGATTTAACTTTGGTGAAATGGCTGGAATCACATTTCGATGCGCTGAGTATTTTAAACGAACTACAGATTCAGTCCGTTCCGGCGGGCTGGTGGGCAGTCTGGGCCGCGGAAGGCCATCCACAACCTGTACAGTATGAGCAGGGCTATTGTTCCGGTTATAAGGCTTGGTGCTCGGCGGCATATGCGGTGGATTTTGGTTTAATGACTTATCGCGGTGCAGATGGCCAGTCACAATTATTGATGGTCGAGATGCAGCAGCCTTCAATCCAAGTAGATGATAGCAGTTGGCAAGCCATCGGTATGCAGCAGACGGCCACAGCAACTGTTCATTTTCAGCACACTCCAGCCACACGCATTGCACAACCCGGAGATTATCTGAATCGGTCGGGCTTCTGGCATGGTGCAGCCGGTGTTGCGGCCTGCTGGTATGGTGCTACAGTACGTCTGGCTGAATATTTACAGCAGCATGTGCAGCAGAAAACCCATGCCTATCATGAATTGTATTTGGGCGAAGTCAGTACCCGACTGGCCGTGACACGACAGTTTTTTACCCATGTGGCTGCCCAGATAGATGCAGCGCCGGCACACAGCCATGAACTGATCATCCGGATGTTACGCGCCCAAGTTGAGGATACGGCGCTGCTGGTATTGGAAAAGGTCGGAAAAGCGCTAGGCGCACGACCTTTTTGCGAGCAGGCACATTTTGCCCGGTTGGCTGCCGACTTGCCGGTATTTTTGCGCCAGAGTCATGCTGCTTTTGATCTGGCTGCAATTGGCCGCTTATCGCTACAGGAGGGGCAAACATGGCAACTCTGATTGATCCGGTAGTCGGTGACCGGAAAATCTATGGTAGCGGTACCGATCAGGCGCAGTGGCTCAATTGGTCCGGACTGACCGGGCTGCCGGATTTGAATCTGACGCAGCACTTTCCTGAGCGTGGCCGGGTACTAATTTTCGCGCCACATCCCGATGATGAAATTCTCGGTTGTGCGGGTCTGATGCAGCAACTGGCCGCGGCAGGGCGTGAACTGCTGCTGGTTGCAGTAACCAATGGTACCGGCAGCCATCCTCGGTCAAAACGTTATAGCGTTGAGCAGCTGAATGTGCTGCGGCCACAAGAAAGTCTGAATGCCTTGGCGGTGCTGGGACTGGAACATAAGGTCCAGCGCATTGCCCTGAATATTGCTGATGGCCAGGTGATGCAGGCTGAATCCGAACTGTTGCAGCAGCTACAAAACCGGGTGCAGCCCGAGGATATTCTGGTGACCACCTTCGCTCAAGATGGCCATCCCGATCATGAAGCCACCGGACGGGTGGTGCAGCACTGGGCCAGACAGCACCGGCAGCGCTGTTATCAGGTGCTGATTTGGGCCTGGCATTGGGCCATGCCAGCAGATGCACGGATTCCCTGGGCACAGGCACGAAAACTCCGTTTAACTGCGCAGCAGCTGGCCTTAAAACAGCAGGCGATTCAGTGTTTTAAAACCCAGATCGAGGCTGATGACACCATTCACCAGCCGCCAATTTTATCGGCAAAAACCATTTCACGGCTCTTAATCCCGTACGAGGTCTATATTGATGCGACTGAACACGGATGACTATTTTGACCAGCTGTATCAGGACAATGATGATCCCTGGCACTATCAGCAGCGCTGGTATGAGCAGCGTAAACGGCAGCTGTGTCTGGCGGCCTTGCCGCAGGCGCAGTTTCAGCGGGTCCTGGAAATTGGCTGCAGCAATGGCATCTTCAGTGAATTGCTGGCTCCGCGTTGTCAGCAGCTCATCTGTGTAGATGCCAACCGTCGTGCGGTTGAACTGGCACAGGCCCGTCTGGCGAGGTTTGCGCATGTGCAGGTGCGGCAACAACGTGTCCCTGAAACCCATCTGGCGCTGGAAAATGATAGTCTATTTGATCTGATTATTCTCAGTGAAGTGGCCTATTACCTGCGTCCGGCCGAATTAGTGCAGCTAATGCAGCAGCTGCAGCAGTGTTTAAGTGCAGACGGTACGCTGCTGGCCTGTCACTGGCGTTACCCGATTGCAGGCTTTGAGCTGAATGGCGATCAGGTACATGCCTGTTTAAGGCAACACTTGGTGCTGCATCATTATTTGCAGATGAATGATCCGGATTTTCTGCTCGATCTCTGGACTCAAGATGCACAATCTGTGGCTGCGCGGGAGGGACTGATATGAGGATGGCGGTGGTGGTGCCTGCCTATAACGAAGCCGAAACGCTGGGCGCCTGTCTGGCGGCTATTCAGCAGGCCATTGCACAATTACCGCCCGTTGTGTCTGAAGTAAAGGTGCTGGTGGTGCTGGACAGTTGTGATGATCAGTCTGTTGAAATTGTACAACAGGCCGGAATCGACTACTTGTGTTGTGAAGTACGCTGTGTTGGTAAGGCACGGGATTTGGGCGTGCGCGCCATGATTGCCAAAGGTGCTGACTGGATTGCCTGTACCGATGCCGATACCCAGGTTGATGCGCAGTGGTTATCTGCACAATATGCCCATCAGCCGGCAGCGCTGATTTGCGGCGTGGTTGAAATTAAAGACTGGTCGCCTTTATCTGTGGCCGCCCGGCAGAAATATCTGCGCCATTATCAGGACAAAATGGACCATCGGCATGTGCATGGGGCCAATCTCAGTTTTTCTGCTGCGGCCTATTTAAAAGCCGGTGGTTTTCAGGCCAGCAGCTGTCATGAATATGTGCAGCTGGTCGAGCAGATGCAGTGCTTAAACCTGCCGATTGTCTGGAGCAACCAGGTACGGGTCATCACCAGCAGTCGTCTGGACAGCCGGGTCAGTGATGGCTTTGCTGCCTATTTAAACCGGCTGGAACAGGCTTGTCGTGCTGCGTCTGAAGTGTGATCGCTCGTGCAAAAAATGGCTGTCATCGGGCTGACAAAAACGCAGCGTATTTTGATCAACGCCACAGTTTAATTCGGTTACATAAAGCGGTAAAAATAAACAGCTTTTAGCCAATTCGGCCGTTTATCTCGGTTAGAATAATTTTCATGAAAATCATAAGGCAGGATCGCCCCATGGCATTATTATTTGAACCTATCCATTTTGGCACGCTTGAATTAGACAACAGAATTATTATTGCCCCCATGTGCCAATATTCGGCCAATGATAAAGGCGAGCTCAGCTATTGGCATGAGCAGCAATGGGCTAACTATGCCTTGTCGGGTGCCGGTTTATGTATTATTGAAGCCACGGCGGTGCAGCCAGAAGGGCGGATCAGCTATGCCGATTTAGGCCTGTGGAATGATTTGCAGCGTGCGCAGATGAAAGCCTTGCTGGCCAAAGTCAAAACCTTGTCACCAATGCCATTTGCGGTGCAGCTGGCACATGCCGGACGTAAGGCATCTACAGATAAACCGTGGCTGGGCAAAGACCAGTTTGCGCCGGATCATGCCCAGGGCTGGCAAACCGTATCGGCCAGTAATTTGCCGTTTAACCCGACCGATCATGCCCCCCATGCACTAAGTCTGAATGAAATTGAACAGGTAATTGCTGACTTTGCCAGTGCTGCGGTACGTGCAGTGGATGCCGGCTTTGATTTAATTGAAATTCATGCTGCCCATGGCTATTTGCTGCATCAGTTTATGTCGCCATTATCCAATGTCCGCGATGATGAATATGGCGGCAGCTTTGAAAACCGGATCCGTTTAACTCTGGAGGTATTCCAGGCCATGAAGCAGGTGGTGCCAGAAGGTTATCCGATTGGGGTGCGTCTGTCTGCTACCGACTGGATGGATGCGCAGGGCGGCTGGAATATCCAGTCTACGGTTGGGGTGGCCAAAGCGCTGGAACAGTTGGGTGCGGCTTATATTCATGTGTCTAGTGCCGGTCTGCATGCCCAGCAGAGTATCGAGATCGGGCCAAGCTATCAGGTGCCTTTTGCCCATGCCATTAAACAGGCGGTACATCGTATTCCGGTGATTTCTGTGGGCCTGATTACCGAAGCGGTACAGGCTGAAGAAATTCTGCAAAATCAGTATGCAGATGCCATTGGACTGGCACGAGCGATGCTTTATGATCCACGTTGGCCGTGGCATGCCGCTGCTGAACTGGGCGGGCAGATTGCCATCGCGCCGCAATACTTGCGCTGTCAGCCGCATGGTTTAAAAGATTTGTTCCATCCATTTCCTGTTCAGGAATAAGCAACAGCAGCATCAGGGATGATGCGTTTTAGATCTCGCTCTAGAGAAGGAAGGCACTTTTGTTGCTGAATATTTTACTGCCCTTGGTGGCAGTACTGGCGCTGGGCTATAGCAGCGTACGTACCAATTTTCTGGCGGCCACGCATATTCAGGCCCTGAGCCAGTTTGTGATGAAGGTTTCACTGCCAGCCTTTTTACTGTATGCCCTGGCCAGTAAAGATCTGGCTGAAATCTGGCATCCGGGTTATTTTATTGGTTATGGACTGGGCTCGCTGATCCTGTTTTTTCTGGCGTTAGTCATTTATAAAACCTATTTCCGGCATAGCCTGACCCACGCCAGTGTGCTGTCGATGGGCGCGTCGATGTCCAATACCGGCTTTATTGGCACGGCTATTTTAACCCTGCTGATTGGCAGTCATTCCGCCATTTATCTGTCATTAACTCTAATTATTGAAAACCTGATTATTGTGGCGATGGTGCTGTTTCTGGCCGAAGCCGGTTTGCAAAAGCAAAACCATCATCTTTCGACGTTATATCTGAAGACCTTAAAAAGTCTGCTAAAAAATCCGGTGATTCTGTCGATTATTGCCGGGATGGCCTGTGTCTTGCTCAATTTAAAACTACCGGACAGCATCAATCAGATTCTGGAGATGCTCGGCAAAACTGCATCGCCGTTGGCTTTATTTGTGATTGGCGGCAGTCTGGTCGGAATGCGCCTGCATTCGGTCAATCTGCAAAGTGTGCTGCTGGTCGGGATGAAAGTCCTGCTGATGCCGCTGGTTATTTTCACCTTGTTGTGGAGTTTGCCCAATGTCAGCTCAGAAATGCTGTTTGTTGGTACGTTGCTGGCGGCATTGCCGATGCCTGTGGCCTTTGGGATTTTTGGCCAGAATTATGGCCTGAATGAACAGGCACTCCAGCCTTTAATTATGAGTACGGTCCTGGGTTTAATCGGAGTGGCTTTCTGGTTAAGTCAGTCATCGCATTTTCTTTAAATCTTTATGTATCCCAAATAAAAAAGCCCGGTCATCGGGCTTTTTTCGGTCAGCCGCATTAGCTTTTCTTGGCTGCTGCTTTTGGTGGATTCTTGGCTTGATCGGCAATCATCTTGTCCACCACAGCCAGCAATTCTTTGGCTTGCGGGACATTTTCCTTGGCTAGGGCAGAGAAAATCTTTTTCGCTTCCGGCAGGTTTTGCGGCACGATGTTGCCATTGGTAAACATATTGCCAACCGCCATCAGCGCTGGAATATAGCCTTTTTGTGCTAAATCCTGAATGCTCTTTAAGCCTTGCTGAATGGGTGCTTCATTTTTGTTTTTAAAGCCCAGGCTAATGTCATATAAGGCTTTGGCATGAATGGCCTGATTGTTGCCTTTTTTAATAAGGGGTTCCAGTAATTGCAGGCCTTTTTTATCTGAATCGGCTTTGTTTTCAGAGAAATACACCACCGCTAAATCAATGGTGGCATCATGAAAGCCTTGTGATGAAGCTTTTTGCAGATACTGTTTGGCTTTATTGGTATCCTGTTTTAGACCCAAAGTGCCGGTCAGATGGTTTTTACCGAGTACATAATTCGCCACCGGATAGCCTTTTTTCGCGGCCTGCTCATATAGCTCGATGGCTTTCTTTTCATTTTTGGCCGTACCTTGGCCGGTTTGGGTCAAATAACCCAGATTATAAATCGCTTGCGGATTACCGGTTTTGGCCAGTTTGTCTAATTCCTGATAGGCACCGCTCAGGTTGTTGGCTTTGACCATGGCTTCAATTTTGGCGAAAGCCGGATCGGTCGGAATACTGTTATTGCTGTTGGCGAGGGTAAATTGTGTCGAAAGGGCAACCAGACTTGCCAAAATCAGTTTTTTCATCGTTGTATAAAACCTTGTATCAATGACCACATAATTCCATTTATGTGTGGGGAATAAATTGTCACTCATCATCATAAGATGAAATCAAAGAATGTAAATATAGATGTATCGGAATCCGGTAATTTTTTCAAACCACGTAGGAACAATAATAAAAAAATCCTGAATTTAAGGATTGCTTCAATTTGTAAATCAGTCTCGTTTTTTTGACGGATAAAAAAACAACCCAAGTTACACGTGTCACTTGGGCTGTTTTTCATAGATCTGCTAGTGACACGCTTAATTTTGCGGCCGCGCCACATCACCGCTTAAAGCTTCAGGTAAATCCAGAACTGTTACATCTAGCTCGGTTAAGGCATCCGGTTTGGCCACCACCAAAGCTTTATAACCGCCATCAATGGCCAGGCTATTCACCACCTCTACATCATTGTTCAGTTTGCTGGCGACAGCCGGAGCATCGCCTGTACCTTGAATCAGATGCAGCCAGTGTTTTGGCTTGGCTTTAAACCATAAACGGGCAATCACTTCCTGACCCAAATAACAGCCTTTGTCATAATGAATGCCTTCACGCTGATGCAAACGCAGTTCCTGTGGCTGGAAGAGTTCCGCGGTGCTGGCCTGAATCCAGGCCTGACCACTTTCAAGCGCCTTTAATTGCCATGCTTGAATATCCTGTTCAGTACTTGTGAACTGGGTGTTTAGACCGTTTACGACCGGATAAACCTGACCGGCTTCTTCCAGTTTCATTTTCGAGAAAGCACCAAACTTTTTAATGTGTTTGGCAAAGTCTTCAGCTTGATCGGCCGTTACTACAATTTCAAACTGTTCAGCATTCTGTTTGGTCAGCCATAAACCAAACAGAATACGGCCTTTCAGACTACAAATTGCAGTATAACGGGTTTCGGTTTGCGGCAGTTTTTCGACATCTACCGTGACTTGACCTTGTAAGAATTTTTGCGCATCTACACCGTTTAAAGTGAATGCAGAGAAAGTCAGATTACTCATGTTCTAATCTCGAAACCGTATCTAATACTAAAGAATGAGGTTAATTTTGCGCTATTTTTCAAAAAAAATCATATTTCTGGCCAGAATTTTCTACTAGATGTAACCAAATTTTTCAAAAATGTATCTTTTTTAACTTAAGTTTATGAAATATATGAAATTTGGGAAATAGGCTTCGGGCAGCGTACAATGCCAAGCAGCATGAATGTTAAACAACAAAACTTTGAAAGAAGAAGTCAGAACAAGGCAGGTACGCTATGAATAACAACTACCGTAAACCGCTGCAAGGCACCCCGCTAGAATATTATGATGTGCGACAAGCCGTTGAAGATATTCAGCCAGGCGCATATGCCAAACTTCCTTATACCTCCAAAGTGCTGGCCGAGCAGTTGGTGCGTCGTTGTGATCCAGCCATTTTAGAGCAGTCCTTACGCCAGCTGATTGAACGCAAGCAGGAGCATGATTTTCCATGGTATCCAGCACGTGTAGTCTGTCATGATATTTTGGGGCAAACGGCACTGGTCGATCTTGCCGGTCTGCGTGATGCCATTGCCGATCAGGGCGGTGATCCATCCAAAGTCAATCCGGTGGTGCCAACCCAGCTGATTGTCGATCACTCACTGGCGGTGGAATACGGTGGATTTGATCCGGATGCATTTGAGAAAAACCGTGCAGTCGAAGACCGTCGTAATGAAGACCGTTTCCATTTTATTGAATGGACCAAAACAGCCTTTAAAAATGTCGATGTGATTCCGGCAGGCAACGGCATCATGCATCAAATTAACCTGGAAAAAATGTCACCGGTAATTCAAAACCGTGATGGCGTAGCATTCCCGGATACCTGCGTGGGTACAGACTCGCATACCCCGCATACCGATGCGCTAGGCGTGATTTCAGTCGGTGTGGGTGGTCTTGAAGCTGAAAACGTGATGCTTGGCCGTGCTTCTTGGATGCGTCTGCCGGACATTATTGGGGTGGAATTGGTTGGTCAGCGTCAGCCGGGCATTACTGCAACAGATATCGTCTTGGCGTTAACTGAATTCCTGCGTAAAGAACGTGTGGTCGGTGCCTATTTAGAGTTCTTTGGTGAAGGTGCGGACAGCATGTCAGTGGGTGATCGTGCCACCATCTCCAACATGACCCCTGAATATGGCGCAACCGCGGCGATGTTCTACATTGATCAGAACACCATTGATTATTTGACTTTGACTGGTCGTGAGCCTGAACAAGTCAAACTGGTTGAAACCTATGCCAAAGAAATTGGGCTTTGGGCAAGCGACATGACACAGGCGGAATATCCACGTGTGCTGCGTTTCGACTTATCAACCGTAACCCGTAATATTGCAGGGCCGTCGAACCCACATGCACGTGTATCCACAAGTGACTTAAAAGAAAAAGGTATTGCCGGTGTTGTTGAACAGCGTACCGATGGTTTGATGCCAGATGGTGCCATTATCATTGCCGCGATTACCTCATGTACCAATACCTCAAACCCACGTAATACCGTTGCGGCAGGTTTGCTGGCACGTAAAGCCAATGAGCTCGGTCTTGTGCGTAAACCGTGGGTGAAATCATCTTTTGCACCGGGGTCTAAAGCAGCTGCATTGTATTTGGAAGAAGCGGGTGTACTGAAAGATTTAGAAAAACTCGGCTTTGGTATCGTCGCTTATGCTTGTACCACTTGTAACGGGATGTCAGGCGCGCTTGATCCAAAGATTCAGCAAGAAATTATTGACCGTGACCTGTATGCGACTGCGGTGCTGTCGGGCAACCGTAACTTTGATGGTCGTATTCATCCTTATGCGAAACAGGCTTTCCTCGCATCTCCACCATTGGTTGTGGCGTATGCGATTGCCGGAACCATTCGTTTTGACATCGAAAAAGATGCGTTGGGCACCGACCAGAATGGTAATCCAATTTATCTGAAAGACATCTGGCCGTCGGATGAAGAAATTGATGCGTTAGTCAAAACTTCGGTGAAGCCTGAGCAGTTCCAGAAAGTTTATATTCCAATGTTTGACTTGGGTGAAGTGGAGCAGGCGGCAAGTCCGCTGTATGACTGGCGTCCGCAAAGTACTTATATTCGCCGTCCACCATATTGGGAAGGCGCGCTGGCTGCACCGCGTACTTTGGCCAATATGCGTCCGCTGGCAATTTTGGGCGATAACATCACCACCGATCATTTATCTCCATCGAATGCAATTATTCTGGATTCGGCGGCAGGTGAATATCTGGCGAAAATGGGCTTGCCTGAGGAAGATTTCAACTCCTATGCCACCCACCGCGGTGATCACTTGACGGCACAACGTGCAACGCTGGCCAACCCGAAATTGTTTAATGAAATGGTGGTACGTTCTGACGGTACCATTAAGCAAGGTTCCAAAGCGCGTGTCGAGCCTGAAGGTGAAGTAATGCGGATGTGGGAAGCGATTGAAACCTACATGAATCGTAAACAGCCGCTGATTATTGTTGCCGGTAAAGACTACGGCCAAGGCTCAAGCCGTGACTGGGCGGCTAAAGGTGTACGCCTTGCTGGTGTTGAAGCGATTGTGGCAGAAGGTTTTGAGCGTATTCACCGAACTAACCTGGTTGGGATGGGTGTATTGCCGCTTGAGTTTAAGCCGGGCACAGACCGTAAAACTCTAGGTTTGGATGGTACTGAGCTTTATAGCGTGATTGGTAATATCGCGCCACGTTCGACGTTGACTTTGGTGATTGAGCGTTCCACCGCTGATGGTAAAAATCAGATTCTGGAAGTGCCAGTAACCTGTCGTTTAGATACCGAAGAAGAAGTATCTGTATATGAGGCGGGCGGTGTATTGCAACGCTTTGCGCAGGACTTCTTGGAAGGGAATGTGGCTTAATTATTAAATGAATCCTCCCCAACCCTCCTTTAAGAAAGGAGGGAGTTTCTCTTTTTTTCTTATGCCATGTATGGCTCAGGGTTAGGGGGAGATTAAAGTTATTGAAATTGTTTAAAAACGCTCTAATGTACATTGGGGCGTTTTTTATTGGTGCTTACAGAGAAGATTCGAAGGAGGTTTTAAGATTGAATTAAAAAGTGGACTTCTGTCATACGTCCAGTGGTCGATATTAAGGCTGATTCCCTATTCATTATTTAAAATAAATTATGATCCTAGCCAAAATAATGGACAGTACTTCCCTCTAAAGATAACGTAACGTTAACTTTGGAGATACAAGAAATGGCCAAACGTTTTAGTCCTGAATTTAAACAGCAAGCAATTGATTATGCACTTTCAAACTCACACGAGTCTGTAGCTGCAATCGCCCAGAAATTAGGTGTGGGTTATTCAACATTAGATAAATGGATTCGTGAAACCAATCCGGCAGGTTCAAGCAAACGTCAACTTTCACCAGAACAACAGCGGATCTTGGAATTAGAGAAAGAAGTCAAACAGCTCAGGGAAGCCAATGACATCTTAAAAAAAGCGCATGTGTACTTTCTGACAGATCATTCCAAGAAAAGTGCACGGTAATTCAAGATCTAGCTGTGAATGGAGTCACTGTATCTTCTGTCTGTAAATGCCTGGGTGTCAGCACTTCAGACTATTATGCCTGGCGAAAACGCCAGGCCAATACAGCGCAAAAATATAATGATTTAAAAGCCGTATATTGGCAGCATCATGCACGATTGGGTGCACCTTCATTGGTACATGACATGCATGATTTAGGTTACAGCATGAGCGAACGAACCGTTGGAAGAATGCTTAAAAAGCTTGGTTTACGTA
The DNA here is from genome assembly GCF_049546925.1 of Acinetobacter sp. AND/436. Taxonomy (NCBI): domain Bacteria; kingdom Pseudomonadati; phylum Pseudomonadota; class Gammaproteobacteria; order Moraxellales; family Moraxellaceae; genus Acinetobacter; species Acinetobacter sp. AND/436. The sequence continues at coordinate 8,658 of NZ_JBMXBO010000023.1, read as the reverse complement.
GCAGGATTGCACGTAAATACAAGCATACGACAGATTCAAACCATCGTTTGCTTACAGCACCAAATCTGTTGGAGCGTCAATTTACAGTCATTCAGCCTAACAAGGTTTGGACAACGGATATTACCTACATCCGTACCACGCAAGGTTGGCTGTATTTATGTGTGATGCTGGATCTATTTAGTCGTCGTATTGTGGGTTGGCAAACCAGCCATCGAATAGACCGTCAATTGGTGTGTGATGCATTTAATTGTGCAATGGCTCGTCAGGGTTATCCAACGGGTGTCATGGTGCATTCCCTTGCGAAGCAGTGCTTCTCAGGCTCACAGTACTGTAGTCGTGATTTTAGGGTGCTATTATTAACGAATAACTGTATTCAAAGTATGTCACGCAGGGGGAACTGTTGGGATAATGCAGTGACTGAAAGCTTCTTTCATACATTAAAAGGTCATGTGGTACATGGCAGTGTGTTTTCGACTCGAAAAGAAGCGAATGCTGTCTTGTTTGACTATATTGAAATTTATTACAATCGAGTCAGAAGGCATTCCGCAAACGGCTGGTTAAGCCCAGAAGCATTTGAACAGAAACATTTTAAGAGTTTAGAGGGACCGACTGTCCACAATACTGTCTAGGATCATTTTAAAAATTAAATAAGAATAAAAAATCTTTTCCTGATTGCGGGATTTAATACCAAATTAATTAGCATCTACAACTCAAATTGGAAAAATTTCTTATTAAATTTCTATAAAGCCAGCTTAATTTTCTATCAAAATTATCCTTCGCCCAAACGCCATCATCACTCGTCGAAATGGACAATAGACAATCATCACAGATTGGTTATACTGAATAGACCATTTCTAAATCATACGGAGAACAAAGATGGTAACTGCAGGCGACAAGCCAGGAACAGGCTTCTATTTTTGTGTCCAATGCGGACATCGCGTTTACTTAGAAATTGGTACAGACCGTTTACCCCCGTGTACCAAATGCCAAGGCAATCAATTTAACAATAAGAATGCCTAAGCAACAGCACTCAAACAGTTACCCTCTGTTTTGAATGAAAGCCCTATCACACGATAGGGCTTTTTAATGGGATCAATAAAAATATTCTGAATTTTCAGGGTGTTAGAACAGTTGAAGCCCTACAAAAAGAAAGCACAAAATCAAGATAAAATTGAGTAGGTTTAAGGCTGTATCTTAGTGAAAATGAATAATAAAAATTTGGGTGTTTATTACTTAAATCTGTTTAAAAAATAGTCATTAACCCCCATATTGAATAAGACATATAGCATATTTCAGGTGCAGTCTTTGCAACATTATCTTGACCTTAACCATGACTCTGGTGTGGCCAATTATGAAATTGGTCACGAGTTTATTCGGGTTCAGTTCCGTAAAAATAGCAGGGTCTATACTTATAGCTATGCCAGCGCCGGTGTGCAGCATGTCGAGAATATGAAACAGCTGGCCCAATATGGCGATGGGCTGAATGCCTATATCAACCGTTATACTCGCTGGCTGTATTTAAAATAAATAACTGGCCTGTTTTTTGCTTCATGATGCTTCCTAGGAGCGCCACATCCACTTTCGGGTGGATGCTGGTTTTAAAGAAAAATCATCAGGAGCAAAGCCATGTCAAACTCTCAAGCTGCCGATTCTTATACTCAATTGCCGGTCAAGGCGCATCTGCTGGCGGGTTGGCCGTTACTGCTGGTGCTGTTTGGTGGTGCCATTGGGGTGGTTTATGCCGTGCTGGCTTACATGCTGAATATCAAAATTTATCAATCGACCTTATCTAAACTGAATAAAGTCTTGGCCAATTTGCTCTGTGGCATGTCAGCCTTAAGTGGCTGGTGGTTTAGCGCCCAGCTCACTCAAGGACATTTATTTTAAACAGCTCGATACCTCACGATTAAAGATCTGCAATGTCCTGAACCGGGCAGAATAATCTATGCCTGAATATTCCAGAAAAATACGGAATCATGAAAAAGAATCATGATTATGGCAGCTTGAAAATAAAAAATTCTATCTAAACCGTTTGATGTGAGAAAAATTATCAAAAAGATGAAAAAACGCCGTAGCTTAGGAAAACAATCCCATCCGCTTTTGACTATTCTATTGCTCAAGGGTGAAAGGGGATCGAAAAGAGTAGATTGCTACCAGTAACGTATCACGTGCGTGTAGTACTTACCCACAAGGTCTCGATTCGGCTTAGGACGCTATAGATCAGAAGTTTATAGGCAAAAAGTTAGAACTTACCAAGTTTTAATAGTTGAAGTATTTCCCGCTCCCTTAAAAATAAAAAATTCAACATCTCCATTCTTATAAACCTGTTTATTTTTTCTCTCACTGCATTCATTCAAATCACCTTCATTTTCCTTTCAGTTATCGCAACTTTATTTGCCAGAATCTTACAGGGTACTGAAAGCAGCTATGCTATAAAAATAAAAACTACCGAGCAGAACAATGAAAATTTATGTCACCAGTCTTATGCTCGATGATCAGGAAAAAGCCTTGCAGTTTTATACCCAGATACTCGGTTTTCAGCTAAAATAGGATGTGCCGGTGTGAGTATCGCTGGCTGACGCTGGTTTCTCCCGAGCAGCCAGATGGTGTAGAACTGTCGCTAGAACCAGATGTGCATCCCGCAGCGAAAGCCTTTAAAGCCGCCATCAAGGCAGATGGTATTGCTTATACCTCATTTCAGGTCAACGATCTTGAGGCAGAATATCAGCGTTTACTCGCGCTAGGTGTGGTTTTTACTCAAGCACCGATGCTGGCTGGCAATGTGAAAATTGCCGTGCTGGAAGATGGCTGCGGTAATTTAATTCAACTGATGCAGCCGCTGCCTGAGTCATCATAATCACTTAGATAAATTCTCTTAAAATCGCCATTTTCTGCAAAATAAAATGAAGAATTTAACCTAGTGTATAAAAATTTCTTGTGATTAAGCTTTATTAGGGAAAATTTCCTGAAAATATTTTAAATTGACTGATCTTCGGAAAACAATTTCGGCAGGCTTTGACTACTATATCTCTCAAGGGTGTGACGGGATCGAAAAGAGTAGCATGCTGTCAGCGGCGCAAAACGCGAGTGCAGTACTCACCCAAAAGGTCTCGATTCGGCTTAGGACGCTATAGATTAGAAGTTTATAGGCTATAAGATCATGACGTACAACGTGATGATAGTTGAAGTAAACAGCAAGTTTTCCCTGACACCCTAAAAATTCCGTGCATGACCAGAACAACAAACTATAAAAATCAAACTCGAAAAACCAGAGAATAAAAACTATTTCTCTCCAGTAGCTTCCCGATTAAATATCTATCTTCTCAATAGATTGACAGCAGATTGGCCGCTTGATATTTTGCCCGCTTTCGACTCCCAGGCCGTACCGTCATGCCTTTAAACGACAACTTTGTATATTGCCCGCCGCAAGAGCCTCTGGTCCTGGTCTATGAAGATGATGATCTGGTGGTGATTGAAAAGCCAGCAGGTTTGCTGTCGGTGCCGGGGCGGTTGCCGGAGCATCAGGACAGTGCCTATTTACGCGTGTTGGCGCGCTATCCACAGGCCAAAATTACCCATCGTTTAGATATGGCCACCTCGGGTATTCTGATGTTTGCCAAACATCGTGATGCAGAAGTAGCGGTGAGTAAAATGTTTCAGGCGCGCACCGTGACCAAGCACTATATTGCCCTGGTACAGGGCAAACTCGACGGTGAGGGCAAAGTCGAAGTGCCCTTAATTACTGACTGGGAAAACCGGCCGCGTCAGATGGTGCATTTTGAACTGGGTAAGCCGGCACAGACTTTATATCAGGGACTGGACTATAATGCAGAGACAGATATCAGCCGGGTATTGCTGACTCCAATTACCGGGCGTTCACACCAGCTGCGCGTGCATATGCAGTATATCGGCCATCCAATTACCGGCGATAAGCTGTATCATCCAGAACCTGCACGCAGTCCCCTAAAACGCATGGCCTTGCATGCCAGTTATCTGGCTTTTACTCAGCCTTTAAGCGGTGCCGCGGTTGAAATTCATGGACAGGTACCGTTTTAAGCAGTTGATCTGATTTTGAGTGCGCCCCCCAAAACAGGGGATTGCCGATCCGGATAGAGATCAGGATGATAGAACAGAAAAAAATTAAGCGCTCTATCTCGGAACTGCAACAAAATTAGGGTAAGCTGACCAGTAGAACAACAACACAGAACAAGGACAAAACGATGTCACGCGATTATGAACAATTTCCAGATGACGACAACGGCAACGTACTTTGGCAAATGCATGAAGATGGTGATGATCTGGACGAGGCACATGAAATTGAATATTCAATTGCCTTTACCGACCAGGAACAGGCTGAACGTTGTGCCTTATTTCTGTTAAATGAAGAACAAAAAATCTCTTTATTTCAGGATGATGATTCTGGTGTGACCGAATGGATTATTACCATTTATGTTTATATGGAACCGGCCTATGCCGATATTGTCGACTTGGAAGAATGGTTCACCAAAATCGCCAACCAGTTCCAGGGTGAATATGATGGCTGGGGCTGCATGGCCTATGTCTATGATGATGAAGACGAAGAAGAAAACTATCCGGTTTAACCCCATTTTCTAGTACAAAAAAGCATGCCGGAGCGCATGCTTTTTTGCTTTACGCTCGCTTCAACCAAAGTCATACACAGGCCCAAGGCAGAAGGCGTAGACTGAAAATTATTCGCTGTAAACAGGTGACGTCATGCAACACAGCGTACAGTTACACCGTATATTTCAGGCGCCGTTATCACGGGTATATCGGGCCTTTGTCGATCCGCATGCCCTGGTCAAATGGATGGCACCACATGGCTTTACCGTGCAGATTGAACAGTTTGAACCCGTGGTCAACGGTCAATATAAAATTGCCTTTTGTAATTTGAGCACGGGCAAATGCCACGGTTTTCACGGGCAGTATCTGGAAGTGATTCCCGAGCAGCGACTGCGTTATCAGGATGAGTTTGATAGCCCAGATTTACCCGGACTGATTCAGGTCACAATTGAGTTTAAGGCGGTATCGGTCGGAACCGAAGTCTGGATTTAGCAGGACAATCTGCCCGATGCCATTCCCGTCGATGGCTGTTATTTGGGCTGGCAGGAATGTCTGGATTTACTCAGCCTGCTGGTGACCCCTGACATTCCGGATGAGTAAAACCATGCCCATTGCTACCAAACGTATTTATCAGGCTGTAAGCAAGCAGGACGGTACCCGGATTCTGCTGGACCGGATCTGGCCGCGCGGGATCAAAAAAGCCGATGCCCAGATTGACCTGTGGCCGAAGGATTTAACCCCCTCGACCGAACTGCGTAAATGGTTCCATGAAGATACTGAGCGGCACTGGCCCGAGTTTCAGCAGCGTTATCGGCAAGAGTTGCAGCAGCATTTGGACGCGGTGGAGGAAATCCGGCAACTGGCGCAGAAGGGACCAATTACCCTGTTAACCGCAGCAGAAAACGAACAGCATAATCATTTGCAGGTGTTTAAACAGCTGCTGGAACACCCGGGCAAATAACACAAATATTGTTATTAATCCCTAAACCGGTTAGGGATTTTAACGTGATGAAAAATATAAATGTTATAGTAGACCTTTATATTTTTTATTTTGCTCGTTTCGAGGTTTTTATGTCTTTACCGAATTGCCCAAAATGCCAGTCCGAATATACCTATCAAGATGGTGACTTGCTGATTTGTCCTGAATGCGCACATGAATGGAAAGAAGGGGAGCAGGCAGAAGCCGAGGCCGGCGCCATCATTAAAGATGCCAATGGTAATGTACTGGCCGATGGCGATACCGTGACGGTGATTAAAGACCTGAAAATTAAAGGTTCATCTTCTGTGGTGAAAGTGGGTACCAAAGTGAAAAATATCCGCCTATTGCCAGAAGCATCAGATGGTCATGATATTGACTGTAAAGTAGATGGTATTGGCGCAATTAAACTGAAATCGGAATATGTGAAAAAAGCATAATCGCACTGTTTCTCTTGGGTTTTATCTTGCTTTGAAGCAGGGTAAAACCCTGAATTTTTAAGATCACATCTGCACCATATCGGGAGAAGGCTGATGCCACATATCCATCTTGAATATTCAGATCAGCTGCAGGCGCTTGAAATGAAGCCTTTGCTCAGTCGTATCAACCGGACGCTGGTCGAGAATGGCCTGTTTGGTAATGCCTCTGATATTAAAAGTCGCGCCATCTGCCAGCAGGACTATGTGATTGGACTGGATGAAAGCGCACAGGCCTATGTGCATGCCAAAATCTCGATTTTAAAAGGCCGTAGTACCGCCCTAAAGCAGGAAATTTCCCGGACCGTGCTGGAGGTGTTGCAGGATTATCTACCGCCACAGAATGAATTGACGTTGCAACTGTGTGTCGAAATTCTGGAAATGGACCCGGATATTTACAGCAAAGCCATCATTCATCCTTAATATTTTTCCCTTGCAATGGCACAGTTGTGTATGTGGCATTTTGCTGCTTTCAATACTTTCCCATCTTCATCTTCTGTGCTGTTTCTTGCTGAAATTAGGCGTTTTTTTACAGGAATCTATTTGAAATAAAGAGCCGAAGCTCGTAAATAATAAATAAAGAGCAACAGGATGTGCCCAGCCATGCGAAAACAGAACAATAAACCGGGTCTGCTCCAGCCCGAAGCGAAGCCGCCGCGTCCCCATCACTGGAAGCCGGAAAAATCTGCCGCCAGTTGGGTCAAGCGGGATATTGAAGATATTCAGCGTGATCCACGCTTCCGGCAGTATCCTCATCTGGCCAGACAGAAAATCCGTTTTTATGCCGGGGTGCCAATTCAAAGCAAACAGGGGCTGGCCATAGGCAGCTTATGTATTCTGGACAAGCAGGTGCGGCAGATGTCTGAAGAAGATCTGGATTTGCTGAAAGCACTGGCGCTGGATTTACAGGAGACCTTAAGCAGTGAGCGATTACGCAAACAGAAGCTGGAGGAAATCCAGCGTTTGGGCCAGGCCGATTTAAGTCAGGCCGTGGTGACAGATTCCTAATGATTGCATCCTTGTCCACATACGGCTGTTTGCATCTGGCCGTTAGGTTATCGTTTAAAACTAGGGGAGAGCAGTTCGTTGGCCTTTCATGATTTTTATCGCTTAAGTTCGCATGCGGTAATTTGTAATGCCCAGCAGCAGGTGCTGTTACTTAAAGCTACCTATGCCGATCAGGCCTGGGGCTTACCGGGTGGCGCGCTGGATATGGGGGAAACCATCCACGAGGCCTTAATTCGGGAATGTCAGGAAGAAATTGGCTGTCAGGTGCAGGTGGGGTATTTGTCGGGTGTGTATTTTCATGCAGCGGTGCAATCCCATGCTTTTATTTTTCGCTGTCATGTACCGGAAGATGCACAGATTCAGCTAAGCGATGAACATGCCGAATATCGCTGGTTTGATCTGGCGCAACTGGCGCCGGTTCAGCGGACTCGGGTAGAAGATTGTCTGAATTTTCAGGGCAATGTCATCAGCCGGAGTTTTTAAACTGCGGCTTGCAAGATGATTACACAAAAGTGATCAAACAGTTGTTAGACAAGCCCTGTAAACAGCCGCGACAATGTTTGGTTTAGAGTGCCGTGTGTTGCGAGGCTTGTAGGGTGGCAATAATTTCATCCAGCTTTTTGATGCGTTTAACCTCATCCCATAGCGCTTTGGCTTCTGGATAATGTTTCGACATCATGCCCAGCCATTGTTTATAACGCCCCAGCATACCAATTTCGGTTTTGGCCGGACCGTAAATAAAGCGAATTTGTAAATCAAGCAAATCTGGCCAGCTCAGTAAGGGTGCATCAGAATTCTGGCGGATACATTGAGTGAGGTCGGGGGTGGTGACGGCACCACGACCAATCATTAAATCTTCACAGCCCGATTCTAACTGGCATTGTTTGGCATCGGCATTGGTCCAGATTTCCCCATTGGCAATCACATTAATCTTTAAGGCTTCACGAATCGGGGCCAGCTGATCCCAAAAGGCCGGCGGGGTATAACCATCGGCTTTGGTGCGCGCATGGACCGTGACCCAGGAGGCGCCTGCATCTTCAATGGCATGGGCATTGTCCAGCATGAAGTTGCGATCCATATAGCCTAAGCGCATTTTGGCAGAAACCGGAATATGTGCCGGCACGGCATCGCGCACAGCTTTGACCAGCTCATGTACCACTTCCGGTTCATCTAGCAGGACCGAACCGCCACGATGACGGTTTACGGTTTTGGCCGGACAGCCAAAGTTCAGGTCAATCGCTGGTGCGCCCATGGCTGCAACTTTGACTGCATTAGCGGCTAGCATGTCCGGGTTGTTGCCCAGAAACTGCACATGCACTGGGGTGCCAGCCGCAGTTTTACCGCCGTTCAATAATTCCGGGCAATAGCTGTGATAGATATGATCGGGCAGGATTGAGTCGGTGACCCGAATAAACTCAGTCACACACCAGTCGAAGCTGCCGACAGACGTGAGGACATCACGCATGATCGGATCGGTTAAGCCTTCCATGGGTGCAAGCACAAGTTTCAACGCGTTCACCTGTTAATTTGAAAAACGGTGTTATACGTTTTTTTTACCAAGATGTCTAGGAAAAGGTCTTTGAAGTATTGTAGAGCGAGATAAGGCTTAGCCTTTAT
>NZ_JBMXBO010000022.1:0-33135 GCF_049546925.1 Acinetobacter sp. AND/436 | reverse complement strand
ATACTTTTAATAAAGTTATAGTGCTTCAATATAAATAAAATTATTAAAAAATAACCCATGTATAGAAAATTTTATCCCAGCTATTTGCTGTTAAATCTCTGTATTTCAGTTATTTTTGTGGCTATTGGTATATATCCTGAGCATGTGTTATTGAACTACTGGATGGTGGTAATACATTGGATTCTCGGAATTGTGCTGATGTATATATTGATTATCCGTTTACCGCTTTTTAATCGCTTTTATATTAATCGAAAAAAATTATATTATTCTATTGTACAAACCCCAATATATAAGCATGCAGAGTATAAGGCAGCACCCGTAATGTCTGGATTAGTGGTCTTTGGCTTGGTGTGTACCGTGTTATATGTATTCAACATGACAGAGTTTTATGTTGAGTATGCGTTTATTGCAGGTTTATCTGCAGGGAGTATGAGTTTTTAGTATGCTCCCTAAACCATCTCTAAGGCTCATTGAACTGCCGTAGCAGCATGCTTTAATACGTCCTTTAAGTCTTCTTCAAAGGGGAGATAGGGGGTAAGTAAGAATCTCATCTCAAGATCATACCTTCACCATCTAGCAAGTTGAACGGTATTTATTTTCGTAGTGGGTGTAATGGTAGAGTTGCTGTAGAAAATAAAGAATAGATAAAAAGAAACCCCATCATCCTGACGGGGTTTCTTCGTATTTCGTGCTTTAGGTATAACTCCTGTCGTACCTCACGATCCTGGTGTACAAACTTATTATTGTTGTTTTCCGTTTGGGAAACATCCTGTTTCCTGATGAATTTAGAATACGAAAATTCTGTGTGTACGCCTAGCCTCAATTATCTTCATTCAATGTAAGCCAAAACGTACAAGGAGACTGAACTATTTATTGGAAAATTTCAGCCATAAAAAACCGCCTATGTCAGGCGGTTTGGAATCAGACTGCTTAAGCAAACATTTGGCTTGCTGCGCAATATAGAATCCATAGAATCGCAATTGCTACGACAGGTTCCAAAACTTTGGCCCAGCCTGGAACAGTCGGTTCTGCTGCTACTGTGCTTTCTACCGGCGCATGATCGGCTTGTTGATGTAACATTTGATTAAACTCCTTCATCGTATCATCTAATGATAGCTCTTCTTGGGGAAGGGGTTTAGAGCCCTTTAACTCTGTTAGCTCGTTTGTTGACCAAACCCAATCATCTGCCTGACCTGACAGATGTTCAATTTGACCCTGTAGTAGCTCTTTTAAGCCATTGCTGCCGAAGTTACCGGTTTCATCCAGCTGTTTTAATTCGGTCAGTTGCAGGCTTAAAATTTCACTAATACCGTGTTCGAGTTCAGGTTTAGGCAGTTCAGACTGGTTGTGTACCGAAGTGGTCAGATGACGGGACACTTCCTGAATATACAGCGGATCGAGGGTCTTGATTTCCTGATAGAGCTTATTGTCATCTTCGCGCCACAGACGAATCAGTTTGCCTAGAGTTAGCGCATTGAGTTCCTGGATATATGCATTGCGGCTATCAGCATCGTACTGCTGCAAAAGCTGAGGCTTTTGAATTTTAACCTGATCGCTAAAGTATTGTACTAAATCAAAAGCCATGCATTTACTCCTATTTCTTTTTTAATCTAATAATCTTAGGCTTGGTTTTTTCTTTGGTGTTTCAGTTTGTTCCTCTGTGCTTGATTTTAAAGCATTTGGATCATTTTGGATATGTTCATATTCACTTGGATCAAAGAATAAACCCTGGCCATTTTCGCGAGCATAAATCCCCAAAACTGCAGCAATGGGTACATAAATATCGCGTGCTACGCCACCAAAGCGCGCCGAAAAGCTGATGGCATCATTGGAGATGTGCAAGCCATGGACTGCATGTGGCACGATATTTAACACAATCTGGCCATCCTGAATGAACTGCTCTGGCACCATGGTGTTGGGTTGGGTGGCATCGACCAGAATATGCGGTGTAAGCTGGTTGTCGCAAATCCATTCATAAATGGCACGCACCAGATAGGGACGGGTTGGGCTTAAGTTGAGTTCCTGTTCAGACATATCTACTCTCTACTTATTTATTAAAAATTCGCTATAGCGGTTTTTTTCCTGCACGGTTAAGGATTTTACAAATGCAGGGCGACTAAAAATTCGCTGGCAATATAAATAAATCGGGCGGCAATGCTGTTTTGGCAGTTCAATGTCCATGGCTTTCAGGCGCAGGAAAATTGGGGCCAGCATACAATCCAGGATGCCAAAGTTTTCCGCCATAAAATAAGGGAAATGCTGAAATAATGGTGTGAGTGAGACCAGTGTATCACGAAGCTGCTTTTGTGCCTTGGCCTGTGCTGCGCTATTCAGGGTATCTTCATGGCAAAGCAGGATATCGGCCAGCTTTAGCCAGTCCTGCTCAAAACGCCAGATGTATTGGCGCTGCTCTGCGCGGGGTGCTGGTGCATCGGCATAGAGCTTGTTTTGCCGGTAGCGGTCATCAACATATTCGGAAATAATTGGGGCATGGAACAGTTTTAAATCTTGCTCTACCAGCATGGGTAAGCGATTATAAGGATTCAGGCTGGCTAAATCTTCATCTTCATGGTCGACCAGGACCAGATGATATTTAATATTCTTCTCAGCCAGTACCAGGCGAATCCAGTGCGAGCGGAAATCGTCTGCATGACTGTATAGTGTAATTCCCTGTAGCGGTGTATTTTCCAAGGACATAAATCAGTAAGCAGCAAAATGAATCAGTTAGGATACTAAAATTCAACCTAAAAAGCACGAAGCGAAAAAGGATGAATCGGGTGAAAATGGGTTAGATTATAAAAAAATAACAGGAGCGGCGCAGTATGATGATAAAACTTGTGTTTCTGATGTTCTGCTTAGGAATTGGGGTAGTGAACTATTATTTCAGCAAGGCCTTCTGGCTGCATGAGGGCAGTTGGGGTAAAGATGTACCTGAACAATAAATTCCTTTATCTTTAAAATAACAGCCAATAAAAAAGCCTTGGATAAACCAAGGCTTTTTGTCCAACTCGGTAAACGAATTAACGTTTAGAGAATTGAGGACGTTTACGTGCTTTACGTAAACCAAGTTTCTTACGTTCAACTTCACGAGCGTCACGAGTAACGAAACCAGCTTGACGAAGAGCAGGTTTTAAAGTCTCGTCAGAAGCGATTAATGCACGAGTAATACCGTGACGGATCGCGCCTGCTTGACCACCGATACCACCACCAGCAACAGTGATGTAAAGGTCATATTTTTCAGTTGCTTCAAGAAGCTCTAAAGGTTGACGAACAACCATACGAGCAGTTTCACGACCGAAATATTGCTCTAATGAACGGTTGTTGATCACGAGTTTACCAGTACCAGCAGATAAGAAAACACGTGCAGTTGCGGTCTTACGGCGACCTGTACCATAGTTAGTAGCCATGTGCTGTATCCCTTAGATATCCAAAACTTGTGGCTGTTGAGCAGTATGAGGATGCTCGCTACCAGCGTACACTTTCATTTTCTTGATCATTGCATAACCAAGAGGACCTTTTGGCAACATGCCTTTCACAGCGCGTTGGAAGATTTCTTCAGGTTTGTGAGCAACTAACTTTTCAAAGTTAGTTTCTTTTAAACCGCCTGGGAATTCAGTGTGGCGATAGTATTTTTTGTCAAGTGACTTGTTACCAGTTACTTGAACTTGTTCAGCGTTGATAACAACGATGTAGTCACCAGTGTCAACGTGAGGAGTATAAGAAGTCTTATGCTTACCGCGTAAACGACGAGCGATTTCAGTCGCAAGACGACCTAAAGTTTTGCCAGAAGCATCAACAACGTACCAGTCGTGTTGAACTTCAGCTGGCTTAGCGCTGAGAGTTTTCATTAAACCACTACCTATTATAGTTGGTTTGGACGGTGAATCAGTCCAAACAAAAAGGAGACGAGATTCTAAACGAAATTGTCGAGAACCACAATGAAAATATAAAATTTCAAGCGCTGTATTTTAATCAAAATCCTGAGAAAAGAAAAGACTTGCCAAGAACATCCATCTGCCGTGCCTAGTACTGATCAACTTTCAGCTAAATATCCGCCTTCAAAAGCAGTTTAGATTGCCCCAAAACCGGCCAATCTGCCCGAATCTTCAGCAGAATTCACGGCCGCTGCGGTCAAAGTCTGCTTATAATGGGAGATGCCTTATTGTTTAGGATCAATCATGCTGCCTTTATATGTGACCAGTGGTGAACCTGCCGGCATTGGCCCGGATATTTGTCTGCATCTTGCCGACCGTGTAGATGAGCGTCCCGTTGTGGTTCTGGCCGATCTGGCCATGCTGGCCCAGCGTGCGCAAGTGTTGAAGATGCCGGTAGAACTGATTGAATACAGCGGGCAAACTGCTTCTTCAGAAAAAGGGCAGCTCTATGTCGAGCATGTGCCTTTACAGCAAGCTGTGGTGATGGGCGAGCTGAATCCGCAAAATGCCGCTTATGTGTTGGAACAGCTACGTCGTTCGGCCGATTATGCCATGTCAGGCAAAAGTGTCGGGGTAGCGACTGCGCCGGTACAGAAGTCAGTCATCAATGACGCTGGTATAGCCTTTAGTGGCCATACTGAATATTACCAGGAGTTTGCGGGCGTGCCGCGCGTGGTGATGATGCTGGCCACCAAAACCCTAAGAGTGGCCCTGGCCACTACGCATTTACCGCTGCGTGCAGTGGCTGATGCGATTACCGCTGAACGTCTGCATCAGGTGATTGATATTCTCATCCACGATTTAAAATCCAAATTTAAAATTGAGCAGCCGAATATTCTGGTCTGTGGTTTAAATCCGCATGCCGGTGAGGGCGGTTATTTGGGCATGGAAGAAATTGAGGTGATTAATCCGGTGCTGGAAAGCTATCGCGCGCAGGACATCCAGATGAGTTTAAGCCTGCCGGCTGATACCTTATTTACTCCGGAAAACCTAAAAGATGCCGATGCGGTTCTGGCGATGTATCACGATCAGGGCTTACCTGTGCTAAAATCGCAAGGCTTTGGTGAAGCCATCAATATTACTTTGGGCTTGCCGTTTATTCGCACTTCAGTTGATCATGGCACAGCACTCTCCCTCGCAGGCAGCGGTCTTGCGAAAAGCTCAAGCCTGAATGTGGCTGTTGATTTGGCGCTGGATTTAGCGCGTCACTGATCTTGTCTTTATTACACGTTGGAAATCTTTATGTATCAGATTAATGCCTTAAACCCGAAAGATGAAGGGCACCACACGCGCAAGCGTTTTGGTCAAAACTTTTTACATGACCAACGTGTGATTGCGAAAATTGTACGCTCGGTCAATCCGCGTCCGGGCGATAATATTGTTGAAATTGGCCCGGGTCTGGCGGCCTTAACTTCACCATTAATTGGTGAATGTGATGCCTTGACCGTGGTGGAACTGGACCGTGATCTGGCTGCCGGTTTGCCGGGGCGTGTGCCACATCCGGAACGTTTAACCATTATTGAAACCGATGCGCTGAAATATGATTTTAGCAATCTGTTTGAAGATGACCGTCCACTCCGTGTGGTGGGTAACCTGCCGTATAACATTTCGACCCCACTGTTGTTCCATCTCTTGGAGTTTGGTGACAAAGTCAAAGACATGCACTTCATGTTGCAAAAAGAAGTGGTCGACCGGATTACTGCTGCGCCAAATACCAAAGAATACGGCCGTTTGTCGGTGATGATTCAGTATTACTGCAAACCAACTTTCCTGTTTGAAGTGCCACCGGGCTCTTTTAACCCGCCACCAAAAGTGACTTCTGCGGTGTTTCGTTTAGAGCCGTATGAGGTGAAACCGATTGTGGCAAAAAATGAAAAGGCTTTATCGCGTCTGGTTTCGCATGTGTTTACCCAGCGTCGTAAAACCTTGCGCAATAGCTTAAAAGGCATGCTGGCTGAAGATGGTTTTGAAAAAGCCGGTGTCGATCCGATGGCACGTCCGGAAACCCTGACCCTGGCCAAATTTGTGGCTTTGGCAGATCAAATGGTGGTGTAAAACAACGATGGCACGTTATAACTATGTGATTGGCGATGTACAGGGCTGTTTTGAAGCCCTGAAAGCCTTGCTCAAGGAAATCCGCTTTGATCCGGATCAGGACTTTATCTGGTTTGCCGGTGATCTGGTGGCACGTGGTGAAAACTCGCTTGGCGTATTGCGCTTTGTGAAAAAGCTGGCTGATCGTGGTGTTGCGACCACAGTGCTGGGCAATCATGACCTGACTTTGCTGGCTGGTGCACGTGGCCTGAAAGAGATTAAAGACAAAGACCAGACCCGCGATGTGATTGATGCCATTGACAGCGATGAATTGATTGACTGGTTACGCAAGCAGCCGTTATGTGTCTGTCCGAATGAATCGACCATCATTACCCATGCCGGTATTCCGCATTTGTGGAGTGCGGAAAAAACTCAGGCGCTGGCCAAAGAAGTTGAAGCGGTGATTCAGCATGACGATTTTGCGGTGATGGATCATTTTCTGGCCGAGATGTTTGGCAAAGAGCCAGCCCTCTGGTCAGATGATTTGCAAGGCAATGAACGCTTACGCTGTATCGTCAACTATTTAACCCGCATGCGCCTGACCGATGCAGAAGGACGCCTGGAGTTCAGTTTTAAAGACAGTCTGGATGATCCGATGCCGGCCGGGTTTAAACCGTGGTTTGAATATGCTTCGGCTGCGGCTGAAACGCATAAGATTATTTTTGGGCACTGGGCCGCGCTGCAAGGCAAAACCATTTCCGCCCAGATTCAGAATGTTGATGGAGGCTGTGTCTGGGGGCATCAACTGGTGGCTTACCGTCTGGAAGATGACACGATTTTTCAGGTTGATAACCCGCTGGCTGATTTCTAACTACAATCGCCATAAAAAAGCCACATTATGATGTGGCTTTTTTTGTCTGTACTGATTGGTCTTTGTCTGTACTGATTGGTCTTTGTCTGTACTGATTGGTCTTTGTCGATGTGCAGCTTAGTCGATACGAATCCAGGTCTGATTGCGTCCCAGCGCAGACACCCCAAGATTGGCTCTTAAAGTCAGGCGTCTTTTACTGCTGTTTAAACGGATTTTGGCATTATAGATTTTGCCAGCCAGCGGATCGATAACACGTCCGTGGTTATAGGTGCCGGTGCCTGCAACATGCTTAAGGCCTTGCAGGATTTTCATCCCTAAAATGGGCTGGTTGGTAAACGGTGCAGGGCAGTTCTGGCAGAGTTCGCGTGCCTGATAGCCGGGACGAGGTGTGACTTTCACAATAGTGCCGCTATAACTTTTATCGGCTTCCTGGCGAATCTGGATAATGGCTTTGGCCGCACCGGTTTTATCATCAATCTGCTGCCAGGTACCAGACAGATCATCGGCCCAGACATTGCTGCTCAAGAGCGTTCCGGTCGCCATTGTCAGCAATAATTTCTTCAACATAATTAACCCTGTTGCATCCCCTTGTTTTTAGAGGCTGCTATATTAGGTTAATTACTCCAGGAGTCAATAAAAGCCTTACCAGAACTGGGATTGTCGCAAAAACAAAGCCATAAATGTGGCTTCGTTAACAGATTAAAAACGGACTTATTCCATACGAATCCAGGTCTGGCTACGACCAAGTGCCGACACGCCGATATAGCCGCGCAGGGTCAGACGCTTGCCAGTTGAATTCATCCGGATTCTGGCGTTATAGATTTTTCCCGCCAGAGGATCGATAACCCGGCCTTTTTCATAATTGTTGGTGCCTTCAACATGCTTCAGGCCTTTTAAGATTTCCATGCCCAGAATTGGCTGGTTGGTATACGGCGCAGGGCAGTTATTACAGGTTTCACGTGGCGTATAGCCCGGACGCGGAGTCACTTTAATGATTTTACCGGTATAGGTATTGTTGGCTTCTTTGCGTATTTCAATAATTGCTTTGGCAGAGCCGGTTTTATCATCAATTTGTTGCCAAACACCACTTAGGTCATTGGCGAATGCTGCAGTTGAGAATAACAGGCTAGTGAATGCGGTGAGTAAAATATTCTTTTTCATTTCAATTCCTTTACCGGGTACAACTTTTATTTTTTATCCCTGTTTTCAGGTATAAGACCTGTGACGCAGAGAGTCAACCCTTATTTTTATAAATTTCTATTTTTCAACGTATTAGTAGAACATGCCACCTCCTGTGGCATGTTCGCATGTAGCTTAGTCTGCTTTAATCCAGGTTTGGCTACGGCCAAGCGCAGATACGCCGACATAACCTCTGAGGGTTAGACGTTTACCGTTGCTGCTCAGTTTGGCTTTGGTGCTGTAAATATTGCCAGACAGCGGATCAATAATCTTGCCGCCGCTATAGTTGAGTTTGCCTTTATACGCCAGTCCTTTTAGTACATCCATGCCTAAAATTGGTTGGTTGGTATATGGTGCAGGGCAGTCCACACAGGTGGTTTTCGGGGTATAACCCGGACGCGGTGTAATTTTGACAATTTTAGCGGTATAGGTGCCATTGGCTTCTTGACGAATCTCTAAAATGGCTTTGGATGAACCGGTTTTATCATCAATATTGCGCCAGGTACCGGAGAGATCTTCCGCGAAAATGCCGGCACTGAATGTGGCTGCCAGAAGTGCCACTGTATATTTAAATTTCCCCATGTTTCTATCCCTTTAATACACTTCAAAAAATTCAATTTTCATCTTAAGAATATTTTTTCATCAACACAAGATGTAAATATTGATTCTTGAGTCACATTTTTTGAATAAAGAGTATAAATGTTGGCAGCCAGACTGCGGTAAACACGGCATTCACCGCCATTCCAAATGCAGCATAACGTCCGGCCACACTACCGCGTTGCCAGGCTTGCGCTGTGCCAATTGCATGCGCAGCAAGGCCTAAGGCCAGTCCTGAGGCGCGCTCATCATTAATATGACGCAGCAGCAGCGGCGAGAAAGCGGCACCAATCACCCCAGATAAAATCACAATCAGAATGGCCAGACTGACCGGTGCTTCCAGTAGGGTGGCAATATTAATGGCAATTGGTGTGGTCACGGCACGGGTGGCAAATGCCATGATGTCATCGCCGGCCATATGTAAGAGATAGGCCAGTCCCATTGGCAAGGCTACGGCACTGATGCTGGCAAACAGCAAAATGCCCAGAATGGCTTTGAGCGGCAGATCATCATAGCGCATGGCCGCCAGCGGAATCGCCAGTGCCACGGTCACATAACCCAGCAGATGGTTAAACAGCGGATTGACCTGTGCCATATAATCTTCATAGGGAATGCCAAATACATACAGCAGTAGCACAATAAAAATCATGCCAAAGACAATGACCGGAATTTGCGGCAGTTTCTGGTTACAGGGTTTGGCAAGCAGATAGGCCACCAGGGTGATTAAAAAGCCATAAACAATTGCGAGCATGTTTTAATCTCCTAGAGCCAGCGTTTGGCCATTTTGGCATACAGCCATAACGGCAGTAGGGTGCTGAGAAACAGCACCACCAGAAAAGCCGGAATTTTATTGCCCATATGGGTCAGCATCAGCAGTGAGCCGGCACTAATCGGTAAAAAGGCAAACGCACTTTCTTTCATGATTTTATTGTTGGTATCGACAATCCGGGCTGGAATTTTATGCAGTCGGCGCCACAGGAAAAGCACCACCAGCAGGCTGAGTAAACCCATCAGGTTGCCCAGTTCAGGATGGTTGAAATAGGTCGCAATCCAGACGGCTGTTTCACGAAATACAATAATTAAGAGCAGTGTGCCAATCCAAGCTGGCCAGTCGATACGTTTAAGCCTGTTCATTTTTTATCAGTCGGTCATATTTTACTGTTCAAGTTTTAACTGATCTCATCATCAATTTCAAATTCTTCTAAAGGCCGTTTAAATTGCTGAGCCTTGGCACCCAGAATTTCGTCCAGCGGCAAGTGCGCCTGACGGATCATCTGTTCCAGTTTGGCCGGGGCCATATTTACGCGCAGATTCAGTTGTCCCTGCTCATCATAGTGCTCGGACTGGATTACATTCAGCTCATAAAACTGGTTGCGTAATTTGCCATAGGCCGGTTTTAACACCACATCAAAACTTTGAATCTGGCCCATCAGACATTCATGCACGGCCTGACGTAACAGCTCCAGTCCCTGACCGGAATGCGCAGAAATATAAACCCGCTCCGGCTGATGTGGCTTGGCATAGACAATTTTGGCTTGCTCGCCGGTGCAGTCGATTTTGTTATAAACCCTGAGCACCGGCACATCTGCGCCAATTTCTTTCAGGACGCGCTCAACTGCTTCAATCTGTTCCAGCATGTCCGGACTGCTGGAATCAATCACATGCAGCAACAAGGTCGCTTCCAGAGTTTCTTCCAGCGTGGCCTTAAATGATTCCACCAGCGAGTGCGAGAGATTACGGACAAAACCCACGGTATCGGCCAGCACCAGCGTACCAATCCCATCCCATTCCAGCCGGCGTAAGGTCGGGTCGAGCGTAGCAAAGAGCTGATCGGCGGCGTAGACATCGCTATTGGCCAGAATATTAAACAGCGTCGATTTGCCGGCATTGGTATAGCCAACCAGTGATACGGTAGGAACGGCGGCTTTTTGACGGGCCACACGACCCTGCATACGGGTCTGGCGGACTTTATCCAGTTTGGCTTTCAGCTGGCCCATACGAATTCTTAACAGGCGGCGGTCGGTTTCCAGCAAGGTTTCACCCGGACCACGTAAACCAATCCCGCCTTTTTGACTGTCCAGATTGCCGCGGCTACGAATCAGGCGTGAGGAGAGGTGATGCAATTGTGCCAGCTCGACCTGCAATTTCCCTTCATAGGTCCGGGCGCGCTGGGCGAAAATATCCAGAATCAGCTCGGTCCGGTCGACCACACGGCATTTCATGATTTTTTCAAGATTACGTGCCTGTGCCGGCGTCAACGCATGATCGAAAATCACCAGTTCAGCCTCGAGTTCTGCAACCAGCGCAGCAATTTCGTCCGCTTTACCAGAACCGATAAATAACTTGGCATCGGGTTTAATCCGTTGGGCAAACACATGCTGCAAAACTTCAGCGCCTGCAGACTTTGCAAGCAGATGAAATTCTTCTGCATCAAGGTTTTCCAAAATCTGCACGCTGACACTCACGAGCACAACGCGTTCACCGCCTTGATGTTGCTGGTAATCTGGCACCTGGGCATTTCTCCTCATGAAAATTCTATTCTAGAGCAAAAAGCGCCAGCTGCGTGAACTAGATGAAGATGATTACAGCAGCATGACAAAAAGCAGGCGAATCCTCACAATCCCCAGTTTGGAGGCTGTATCATCATTTCGTGAGATAGAGGAATGGGCAGTTTGATCGTTGCCTCTGATCCACCAAGATCATCATGACATCGGTGGATTCGTTCTGGATCTATCTATTACAGCAATACTGTAGAAGAATTGGCATAGCGCATTTCAATTGAGCGATCTGGACAGTTTTTCGATGCTTATGATCAATGTCTGGTCAATTGCTTCAAGATAGAATACAGTTCTCTGAACAATTCTTGCTGTGATTTTCGCAATTCACGATTATGCTATGTCTCAAGTTTCTTTATCTTCATCCGCTTCAATGAATAGTTTGTCCAAATTTTTTCTCTATTCTAAAAAAATCACTGCCGGTCTGGCAGCGGTGAGCGAAGGCTTTTATCTGGTGTATCGTCACAGCTTGTATAAGCAGCCGAATAATCCGCAGAATACCCGTTATGTGCAGCATTTTTGCCGTCAGTTGTGCAAGGTGTTCAATATTGAAGTCGAAGTGCATGGAGAAATTCCCACCCAGCCGGCCTTATGGGTCAGCAACCATGTGTCGTGGCTGGATGTGCCGGTGCTCGGTTCAGGTGCGCGGGTATTTTTTCTGGCCAAAGCTGAAATTGAGCAATGGCCGGTGTTTGGAAAGTTGGCCAAAGGTGGCGGGACCTTATTTATTAAACGCGGTTCGGGAGATTCAATTAAAATCCGCGACCAGATTACCCAGTTTTTAAAACAGGATGTGCCGGTACTGTTTTTCCCGGAGGCCACGACTTCGGATGGGACTAAAATTAAAAAAGTACATGGCCGTTTATTGGGCGCGGCAATTGAAGCGCAGCGTCCGGTGCAAATCTGCCTGATCTGTTATATCAACCAGCAGGGCGAGCTGGATACCGTAGCGCCGTTTATCAATGAAATGACCTTTATTGAGCATGTTAAAAATGTGCTGGAAATGCCGAAAGTCACCGCACATTTAATGGCTCTAAACCCGATTTCGGTAGAAGGGCATACGGTGGAAAGCCTGACCTCGCTGGTTCAAAACAAGATGATTGAGGGCTTAGAGCAGCTGCATCAAAAAGTCCTGATTCAGCAGGCCAGTGCTTAAGCTGTAACCTGTGTTGCAGGCTTACATAAAGCCTTCAATTGGCAGCCAGGAAATGATTTTCATGGCTGCTTTTTCATACCATTTCATTTTTGGTTCTTTAACAAATACGCGTTCTTCACCTTTGCTATTCACGACACGCCAGTTAATGTTGTTTTGTGCATCCAGCACCAGACGGTAGGCATATTTGGATAAATTGGCATCCATGGTCTGATGCACCGATTTTGCCAGCGTTGGACTGTTGAGCAATACCCCAATTTCACTGTTTAAATAGGCTGAGCGCGGGTCAAAGTTAAAAGAGCCAATAAAGACCTGTTTTTCATCCAGTGCCATCAGTTTGGCATGCAGGCTGGAACGGCTCAGGCCTTTTAAGCTGACTTTGGCTTTTTTCGACAGTTCTTCGGTATTGCTGTTCAGATGCTCGGCCTCGGGTGCATATAAAAACTCATACAGCTCGACATCATTTTCCAGTAAGTCCTGACGGTATTTGGCATAAAACGCGTGTACCAGCGGAACGTCATTGGCCTTATAGGAATTGGTCAGTACCCGCACCTGTACGCCGTCATTGGCCAGCTGTTTTAAGCGGTCAGCCCCGGATTCTTCCGGCACAAAATAGGCCGAAATAATATCCACACTTTCAGTCGGTTTTTCCAGATGACTGAGCAGCTGGAAATTCAGTAATTCTTCTTTGGGTGCGCGGTCTTTAATCTTGCTTGGCGAGTCTTTCACCACTTCTGCTTTGACCCAGTCAAACTGGATTTTGTGGTTAAACCACTGTTCAATGGCTTGGGAGCGTGTGGCTAAATCAAGATAATTTTGTACCGCCACTTCTGCAGAATGGTCTTCGAGCTGCTGTTTCAGGCTTTCATAACGCAAATGATGCTGCTGTGGATTGACCAGCTGCTTGACCGAATAGGCATAATCATCATTCCAGTATTCATCAAAGGAGTGAATGATTTCATCGGAGGCAGAACCGACCAGCATCACATCGACATCGGAAAACTGATAGCTGTCGCTGACGTTATAATACTGGTTACTCATATTGCGCCCGCCAATCAGGGCAATCTGGTTATCGGCAATAAAGCTTTTATTGTGCATGCGCCGGTTGATACGTTTCAAATCTAGCACCATGTCCATGGCGCGGTATTTACGGAAGCGGTACGGATTGTATAGCTTGACGTCGATATTGCTGTGCTGGTCCAGCGCCAGATAAATACCTTCCATTTTCTTGGCATTGTTATCATCGACCAGCAAGCGCACTTTCACGCCGCGATCAGCTGCGCGAATAATTGAATGTAGTGCCAGCGCCCCGATTTTGTCGTTGTCCCAGATATAATATTGCAGGTCTAGGGTTTCTTCTGCCTTATCAATTAAATACAAGCGTGCTGACAGGGCTTCCAGCGGATCGTACAGCACCCGATAACCGGTCAGCTGCGGATTTTTTTCACGCAGCGGCAATACAATCTGGGCCAGATGGGTATGCTCGGTTGGCGTTTCAAAAGCCATTTGAACCGGATGTTCAATCTGTTTGGGCAGGGTTGAACAGCCACTGACTCCCAACACTAAACTGCAACTCAACAGCATGGCCGCGGTAGAAGAAGACATAGAACTTCTCGCGTATGTATTTGATTGCAAATTAAATTTGTCAGGATGTATCATATTGTCTAAAACAAGTCCAAAATTTGGTTTGAGTATAATTGCCAGCTGTGAAAAGATAAATATAAGAACGGACGAATTTAGTCGCCGGGGGAGAGTCGGGCATAACTATGTGGGATAGCCAATCAATTATACTGTATTTCTATATCGGCTTGGCCATACTGGCAGTTTGGGCCGTGTCACAGGCGTGGCGCAGTCAGGCCAATACAGAAACGATTCATCCCTTTAAAGCCTTTGTGCATCTGCTGGCCTTTTATCTATCCTATTTATTAATTCCGCTGTTCTTCTTTAGTATTTATGCCGGCTGGATTGGCTATTACTCCTTGCATGAAGCCATTTTTATCGGGCTGGTCAGTGGTGTGCTGGTCTATGCGCGTTTTATTGAACCGCATCTGATTTTGGTGAAAACCACCCGCTATCAGATGCTGCCCGATCAGCCGCTACAACGCCCGGTCCGAATTGCCCTGATTGCCGACCTGCATATAGGTCTATTTTCCGGGCATGAACGCCAGCTCAAGCAGATTGTCGCCAAGATTAACCAGGAAGAACCGGAAATGGTGCTGGTGGCAGGTGACTGGACCTATGAGCCGGAAAATAAACTGGCCGATGAGCTGGCAATACTAAAAGAGATTAAAGCGCCAATTTATTCTGTGACCGGCAATCATGATGAACAGTATCCTGGTCCGCCGATTCAGGAACTGCTCAAACATGCGCTTGAGGTTAATCGTGTGATTGATATTGAAGGGCAGATTGTCGAGTTTGACGAGTTCCGCCTGATTGGGATTGGCGATTTATGGTCCGGCCGTACCGATATGCGCTATATGCCGGATTTACCGCAAGACAAGCCGTGGCTGATTTTGTCGCATAACCCCGATACGGTCGATATGGTGCCGAAATTGCCAACTCATCCCTTAATGCTGTCGGGGCATACCCATGGCGGTCAGGTGGAATTGCCCTGGCTGACCGATTATGTAATGAAACGCGTATCTATTGTCGGCCATAAAAAAGGCCTGTACCGGCATGAACATGCCGATGTGTTTGTCACTGTTGGTACCGGAATGGTGGGTGTGCCATTTCGTTTTCGGGTGCCACCGACCATTGATATTATTGAACTCTGCTAATGCTACAGGGTGGGTGTTTTAAAAGACCCACCACAGCAAGGCAATCAGAATCACGACGCCAATCAAGACCAATACCCCAATATTCAGGCGGTGATTATTCCGGTTTAAATCTTCAATGCCATTTGCCGGTGTTTCGACCGGGGCTTGTGCTTCGGTATGTAGCTGCGGGCGCGGTGGATCTTCAGTATCAAAATAAGGTGTGCTGATGTCGTCTATCGGTTTGGGGGCACATTCACCCTTGGAGGCCTCCATGGCCAGACCGTGCTGGCGAATCAGTTCATCAATCAGCTGCTGGGCTTCTGCTTCAGTCAAATGACTGTCTGTTCTGAGGTACTGCACCGCTTCATGGCGTTTGCCATCATCCAGCAACAAAATAACTTTCACCAGTTGTTCTTCCCGAAGGGTTTCAATCAGACGATCCATACAATGACCTGCTGGTGGGGGATAAGCTTTTATTGTTTCTAAACTTGGCCAGATGCAATAGTGTGTTTGTGTATGATTTTGCATCACAGATAAAAAAACCAGCGTTATCTACACTGGTTTTTTTCAGTCAGATGAACATTTTAAATCTGGCTGTTGACATCATCATGCTTGGTTTCACGAATCGCCAAGAAGGCCAGAAGTGACAAGATAGATGCAGCTGTCAGGTAATAACCCACGGCAGCCAGACCATATTCGGTCGCCAGTTTGGTGGCAATCAGCGGTGCAAAAGAGGCACCGAAAATACCGGCCAGGTTAAAGGTCAGCGCAGACCCGGTATAACGTACCGAAGTCGGGAAAATTTCTGACAGAACGGTGCCAATTGGACCATAGGTCAGCCCCATAATCGCCAGACCAATACACAGGAACAGGAACACCACCAAGGTATTGCCAGATTCCAGCATGCTGGCAAAAACCAGACCAAAGAGCGCCGATACAATACACACCCCAATAGACGTGGCTTTACGACCGAATTTTTCTGCCAAAATCGCTGAGAGTGGAATAAACGCTGCAAAGCACAGGGTAGCAATCAGCTGTAATTCCAGGAAGTCGGCGCGGCTATAACCGAGCTGGGTGGTGCCCCAGTTGAGCGCGAATACCGTGGTCAGATAGAACACCACGAACGTACAGATCGCGGCAATGGTGCCTAAAATCAGCATGCCCCAATGTTTGGTCATGACTTCTTTAAACGGTACATTCACTTCTTTCTGTTTGTTTAAAACATTCTGGAAAGCCGGTGTCTCATGCAGTTTTAAACGAATCCACAGACCAACAATCACCAGTAAAGCACTGGAAATAAAGGGAATACGCCAGCCCCAGCTCATGAATGCTTCTTCGCCCATGAACGCGCCTAACAACAGGAAGGAACCGGTGGCCAGAATAAAACCAATTGGAGCCCCCAGTTGCGGGAACATGCCGTACCAAGCACGTTTGCCTTCCGGTGCATTTTCGGTGGCCAGTAAAACCGCACCTGACCATTCACCGCCCAAGCCCAGCCCCTGACCTAAACGGCACAGGGCCAGCAGTAACGGTGCGGCAATGCCGATTTGTGCATAGGTGGGTAACAGGCCAATGGCTACAGTGGAAATCCCCATGGTCAGCAGCGCAGCGACCAGGGTGGCTTTACGCCCAATACGGTCACCGAGGTGACCAAACAGTGCCGCGCCAATCGGGCGGGCAATAAAGGCAATGGCAAAGGTGGCCAGAGACTGAATGGTGGCGGTCATTGGATCGGTACTGGTCGGGAAGAACAGGTACGGGAAAATAATGACCGCAGCAGTCGCATAAATATAAAAATCGAAGAATTCGATGGTAGTGCCTACCAGACTCGCGGTGAGGACACGAAATTTTGAGTTCGTTGGTGCTGCTTCTTCATTGATTGCAGCAGAAGTTGATGACGCCATGAATGACCTTACACTTATTAAAAATAAAAAATTAGTTTTACAAGCGTAATCTTTTTAAAAAAGGCGTAATTTCTTAAAAAAACAACGGCAATCGTTTCGATTCAACGCGCTCAGGGTCACTGAAATGGAGAATCAAAACAATTAAATCACGTACAGATAGATAGACAGAAAATGTGATCCTGCCCCGATCAATACAAAAATATGCCAGATAGCGTGTGTGTATCTTACCCGTTTTAACGCATAAAACAATGCACCAATCGTATAAGAAATTCCACCAATCAATAAAAAAGTTAGCGCAGGTGGACTTAAAAAGCGTTGCATATCATCAATCACCAGAAGTGCTAACCAGCCCATCACCAGATAGGCAATTAGCGAAATTTTCTGGAACCGGTTGATGAACACCAGCTTAAATACAGTGCCAATCAGGGCAATAATCCACAGTGCAATTAACAGATATTGCGCTTTGGCAGTAGGAATGGCGATAGACAGAAAAGGGGTATAGGTGCCGGCAATTAAATAATAGATGGCGGTGTGATCGAGCTTTTTATACCAGCCGCGGCGCTGTGGGCTGTCGGCATAATGGTACAGACTGGACGCCGAAAACAATAGGAACATACTCAGCGCATAGACCCACAGCCCGATCCAGGGTCCAATACTTAAATAACTGCCTTTAATCACTAAAAAAATACCGGCCACCAGCGCCAAAGCCGCGCCTATGGCATGGCTGATGAAGTTCATTCGTTCTTCAACCGGATCGTAGTCGGGTGCCAAGGGTGCATTCATAAGCGTGGGATCGTTATAATTAAAATATACGAATGTATAGTAATTCAATTTTGCATTTCGCGTAAGACGCTTTACACTTTAGCTGCAATTCATTTCAGGTTTTACTCATGTCTCAATTGGCGACTTCTCCCAATCCGGAACAACAATTTCTAGATACGTTTCAGCAAGCCATTGAAACACAGCGTTTTGAGCGTTTAATTCTGAGTCAGTACAAAGGCGAACTTGAACAGCTGGAAAAAATGACCTTCCGGGTCCTTTCTTTGCAAAATGAAGCTGTACTGAACTGTGTGTACCGATATAAAACCCAGGATGTTACCAAAAACTATCCTTTATCTGAGGCTGTGGCTCAGGTCAGCGCGCTGCTAGGCTGCTGCAAACAGGCCAATTTATTGACCCTGGATGAAGACCTGCAGCTGAAAAAGAACAAGAAAAAAGCCATGCTGATGGTGAACAAGAAAAAAGCTGAGGTTGCACCGGCAACTGTTACGCAAGGTCATGACCGCAGCAAACAGCGTTATGTCGAACAGGACAGCCCATTTTTGCAGCATTTAAGCATTACCGATCAGCATGGCCAGATCATTCCGAGCATGGCGCGAAAATGGAAACAGATTAATAAATTTGTGGAAATTTTCTCCGGGGCCGTGGAGCAGCTCAACACTCAAGATCAGCCCTTGCATATTGTTGATTTTGGTTCCGGTAAAGGCTATTTAACTTTTGCCCTGTATGACTATCTGGTCAAGCATCAGCAGACGCCGTATGTGACCGGTGTGGAACTGAATCCGAAAATGGTCGCGTTCTGTCAGCAGGTGGCGCAAGATTCCGGCTTTCAGCAACTGGACTTTTTCCAGGGCGATGTCCGTACCTATGCACCGGAACAGCTGGATGTGATGATTGCCTTGCATGCCTGTGATGTCGCCACCGACTTTGCCATTCACACCGGCATTCGCCTGAATGCACAAATGATTATGTGTGCGCCGTGTTGTCATAAAGAGTTACGTCCGCAGTTACAGGCACCCAAAGTGCTGCAACCGATGCTGCACTTTGGAATCCATGCCGGACAGCAAGCAGAAATGCTTACCGATACCATTCGGGCTTTATTGCTGAAAGCCTATGGTTATGAGACCAAGGTGTTTGAGTTTGTGTCACTGGAACATACCAGCAAAAACAAGATGATTCTGGCCACCAAACGCAAAGACTATACTGCGCCAGATGCGGCAGTGCTGGCCCAGATTCAGGCCTTAAAAGAACTCTATGGCATTCAGAAACATTCGCTGGAGCTATTGCTGAATGATCAGTGGGACCAGCAGGATATCGGACGTAAATGTTAAGGATAAAACAATGAGCCAGATCAGTATTCATGCCGGCAGCTGGCAGGACTTGCAGGCCGATGCCAAAGTAATTCGTGAAGCGGTTTTTATTCAGGAGCAGGCAATTGCCCCGGAAGATGAATGGGATCAGGAGGATGCAGTAGCGCTACATTTTGTCGCGTATGCACAGCAGCAGCCAATCGCTACCGCACGTTTGCTCTCCAACCATAGCATTGGCCGGGTTGCGGTCTTAAAGTCTTACAGAGGTTTAGGTCTGGGCAAGAAAGTGATGGAAGCCATTATTCAGCAGGCCCAGCAGGAGCAGCGTCCTTTTCTGGTGTTATCAGCACAAGTCTATGCCACCGGTTTTTATCAGCAGCTTGGTTTTCAGGTCGAAGGTGAGGAATATCTGGACTGTGGCATTCCGCATATTCGGATGCGCCGTGAACTGCACCCAACTGAAGAAAAATAGCAATCTGCATCCAATAAAAAAGCGGACGTGAAGTCCGCTTTTTTAATATTTGCTGATTAGTGACCGTGTCCCGTGGTATCGCTATGGCTTTCATCCATGGCAGCGTGTTCCGCTTCGGTCATCTGATGCTGTTCTGCGCTGGCAGCCGCACGAGCTTCACGCGCTTCGCGGTCAGCCTGAGCTTTGGCCAAAGCCTCTTCAGACATGGCAGGCGCATTTTTAAACGCATGTTGCTGGGTGTTGTGTTTATTCTACTGGCTTGGCATATAGTCCGGTTCATTGCTCACGGCAAGATAGAACAGGCCAAGAAATAACGCACCTAAAACCGAGAAAATAATAAGTGCTTTCCAACCCCAAGGAGATTTTTCTGGAGATGAGTGGTCGGTCATAACAAACTGCCCAATTGGATAAAAAGAAAACTGAATCTGTTGAAACTTTATAACATAATTATTTCAAAGTCCAAGCCAAGAAAATGCTTTCCTTGCGCCGAGGCGCGGCTCAATACTGTCGCCAGAACAGACAAGAGGCCCTAAAGGCCTCTTGAATGCTACCCAGATGGATGGGTTTAAATTTGTTCGCCTTGCGCGACTTTATCTTTCAATAACTGCGGTGGGGCAAAACGCTCACCATAGCGTTGTTCCAGAGCTTGTGCTCGGTTTAACGCATCTTTTAGTCCATATTGATTCAGGAACTGCAGGGCACCACCTGTCCACGGGGCAAAACCAATCCCGAAAATCGAGCCGACGTTACCATCTACCACCGATTCCAGCACGCCTTCTTCCAGACAGCGCAAAGTATCCAGCGATTGGACAAACAGGAAGCGGTCAATCAGTTCCTGCTCATCGACAGTCTGCTCTTTTTTCCAGTAACTGAGGCCTTCCCAGAGCGATTTTTTGCCACCTTCAGGATAGTCATAGAACCCGGCGCCGGCTGCTTTACCTTTACGGTTAAACTGATGGATCATGGTTTCAATGACTTCATCTGCACCTGAGCGTGGGCGTTCTTTGCCTTCCGCCTGCAAGGCTTTGCGGGTTTCTGCCGCGACATGCTCGGATAAGGTCAGCGAGACTTCATCCTGAATCGCCAGCGGTCCAACAGGCATCCCGGCTTTGAGCGCGGCCATTTCAATTTTGGCCGGATGGATGCCCTCTGCCAGCATACGCAGACCTTCCTGCACAAAGGTACCAAACACACGGCTGGTAAAGAAACCACGACTGTCATTGACCACAATAGGCGTCTTGCCAATCTGCTGGACAAAGTCATAGGCCTTGGCCACGGTTTCACGATTGGTGTTCTGGCCTTTAATAATTTCAACCAGTTGCATCTTATCGACCGGACTAAAGAAATGCAGGCCAATAAAACGGCTTTGATCTTTCGCGGCTTGCGCCAGACCGCTAATGGGCAGGGTCGAGGTATTGGAGGCCATCACGCCATCGGCAGCCAGATAGCTTTCGGCTTCCTGGGTCACCTGTGCTTTTAATTGCTGATTTTCAAACACCGCTTCAATGATCAGGTCGCAGCTAGCCAGATCTGCCGCTGAGGCCGTTGGGGTAATGCGTGCCAGAATCTGGTCGCGTTTTTCCGCAGTCATCCGCCCTTGAGCAACTTTTTTATCCAGCAGTTTCTGGCTGTAGGCTTTGCCTTTTTCTGCATTTTCTATAGCAACATCTTTCAGGATAACCGCAATACCTTTAATGGCTGCAGCATAGGCAATTCCGGCACCCATCATTCCGGCACCTAAAATACCGACTTTTTTCGCCTGCCACTGCGGAATATTCTGTGGACGGCTGGCACCGGATTTAATGGCATTCAGGCCATGCCAGAAGGTACCAATCATATTTTTAGAGACTTGACCGGTCGCCAGATAGGTAAAATAACGTGATTCAATGGTCAGTGCGGTATCGACATCAACCTGTGCACCTTCGACCGCGGCCGACATAATTGCTTCCGGTGCTGGATAACAGCCTTTGGTCTTGTCACGTAAAATCGCCGGAGCAATCGCCAGCATCTGCGCCACCGCTGGATGTTTCGGATCACCGCCCGGAATTTTATAGCCTTTTACATCAAACGGTTGTTGTGATTTCGGATGTGCCTGAATCCAGTTGATGGCTTTTTGCAGCATTTCATCTGCTGAGTCGGCCGTGTCATGGATCAAGCCCAAAGACAGAGCTTTTTCTACCCCAAACTGTTTGCCTTCGATTAAAAATGGAAAAGCGGTTTGCAGGCCGAGCAGACGTACCATTCGTACGATGCCGCCGCCACCTGGTAGCAGGCCCAAAGTCACTTCCGGTAAACCGAATCTGGTTTTTGGGTCATTCAAGGCAATGCGGTGATGGCAGCCCAATGCCAGTTCCCAGCCACCGCCAAGCGCTGTACCATTTAAGGCAGCCACCACCGGAATACCACGCGTTTCGATATAACGCAGCTGGGCTTTCATGCCTTCTACCATCTGGAAAAAGTCGCTGGCCTGTTCCGGCTGGGCCTGAATCAGTTCATCGAGATCACCGCCGGCAAAGAAGGTTTTTTTGGCCGAACAGAAGATAATTCCGGCAATCTGTTCATTGGCTTTGAGTTTTTCCACAGTTTCTGCCAAAGCTGCACGGAAATCTGCATTCATGGTGTTGGCGGACTGGTTTGGCGAGTCTAACGTTAAGATTACAATATTGTCGGCGTTTTTTTCGAATTGAATAGCGCTCATGCGGTTCCTCCTTAAACCAGTTCAATAATGGTGGCAATGCCCATACCGCCACCGACACATAAGGTGGCTAGACCACGTTTTTTGCCCTGACGTTCCAGCTCATCCAGCAGGGTGCCTAAAATCATGGCACCGGTGGCCCCGAGTGGATGGCCCATGGCAATTGCACCGCCATTAACATTGACTTTAGCCGGATCGACCTGCATCTCATTAATAAACCGCATCACCACCGCCGCAAAAGCTTCATTGACTTCAAACAGGTCAATGTCCTCAATGCTTAAGCCAGCTTTGGCCAGAGCTTTACGGGCTGCCGGTGCAGGACCGGTGAGCATGATGGACGGGTCAGCACCAACCAGTGCTGTGGCCAGCACTTTGGCGCGTGGTTTCAAACCCTGTTCTTGCACGGCTTTTTCCGAGGCCAGTAACACCAGCGCGGCACCATCGACAATACCGGAGGAGTTACCAGCATGATGCACATGCTGAATTTTCTCGACTTCAGGATATTTTTGCAGGGCGATGGCATCAAAACCCATCTGTCCCATCATTTCAAAACTTGGATTGAGTTTGGCCAGGCCTTCCGCGGTGGTATTCGGCTTAATAAATTCATCTTTGGCTAGAATTACAACACCGGCTTTGTCCTTGACCGGCACAATTGAACGCTCAAAATGACCATTGGCCTGCGCAGCCGCGGCTTTCTTTTGTGACTGCTCGGCAAAGGCATCGACATCGGCACGGCTATAGCCATCAATGCTGGCAATTAAATCGGCACCAATGCCTTGCGGGACAAATTTCGAGGCCATGTTGGTTTCCGGGTCCAGCGCCCACGGGCCGCCATCTGAACCCATTGGTACGCGGGACATTGACTCCACTCCACCGGCGACGACCAGATCTTCCCAGCCAGAGCGGACTTTTTGCGCGGCCAAGTTCACGGCTTCTAGACCGGAGGCACAGAAACGGTTGATCTGCACACCTGCCACATCATTGTTCCAGCCGGCAGCAATCGCTGCTGTTTTGGCAATATCGGCACCCTGATCACCGACCGGTGTGACGCAGCCCAGCACAATATCATCGACCTGGGCAGTATCCAGCTGATGGCGCTGTTTTAATTCACGCAACAGGGTGGTGACCAGACTGATCGGTTTCACTTCATAGAGTGAACCATCTTTTTTTCCTTTTCCGCGTGGTGTGCGAATGGCATCAATAATATAAGCCTCGCTCATGTGCTATCCCTTTGATGAGTTTTAAATTGTTATGCTTTTTGAGTGTAATGATTAATTGATGAAGTGCAATGACGAGAACGGGCGAGGTCAGATGATGCTTTTCGCCAATAAAAAAAGCCCTCACTTGGCGGTGAGGGCGGAGAGGAAGATCAAACCTGAAAAGACGTTGTCTAAAAAATGTTTAGTGATAACCGTGTAACTGGCGATATAGCCCTGGTGTCACTCCAGTCCATTTTTTAAAGGCACGGTGGAAGGTACTGGTTTCACTAAAGCCGACCTGTTGCGCTACATCTTCTAGCGTCAGTTCCGGATTCAGCAACAGGTGAATCGCGGCATCACGACGTAAGGCATCTTTGACGCCCTGATAGCTTTTACCTTCGGCTGCCAGACGGCGGCGCAGGGTTTGCGGCGACAGATACAGCATTGAGGCAACATCATTCAAGGTTGGCATTTCTTCGCCAATCTGGCTCTTCAGGACATCACGAATTCGTGAAGTTAAAGAGTTGGTATTTTTGAATTTCACTAATAACTGTGCCGGTGCCGCTTTCAGGAATTCTTCCAGGGTTTCTTCATTCTGGCGAATTGGCAAGTCCAGATAGTCGGCCGCAAAGGTAATTTCGGTACGCGGCATATCAAACTGCATCACTGGGGCGAAGAACAGCGCATCATATTCATCGGCATGGGCAGGGCGCTCATAACCAAAGTGGACACGTTCCAGCGGCAGACGGCGTTCAATTAACCACGATGCCAGACCATGCCAGATCATCAGCATACTTTCAGTAATAAAGTGGTCCGGGTCCATGCTCTTAGGAATTAACGGCACCAGACGGGCTTCGTGTTTGTCACGTTCCAGCGTCACCGACCATTCATCGCCAAACAGTTTATAGAACTGGGAGGACAGTTCTAAGGCATCACCCAAGGTTTTGGCATGGATGATCAGCTGGCACATGATGGCAAAAGTACCTAAGCGGCGGCCTTGAACATCAAAGCCGATGTGCTCGTCCTGAGTCACCATCCACAGCATTTTAATAAAACGGGTATATTGTTCTGGCGAGATTCGCGCTTTGGGCTGGCGTAACAGCTCGGCCTCAATACCCACGTGTGATAATAAGGTCTCGACGTCCATGCCAAGGCGTTTGACACCGGTTAGAGCCGCATTTACGAAGTGGATACTGATGGTATCGCGGCTCATATTAAAGCCTTCTGACTCTTTGTCTTTGGTAATCACGTATGTTTGACCTAAATGACATTAAAAATAAAGTTTTTGGCAATTTACTTGAGTTGTTTTGCCATTTTCACATATTAAATTGCCGAAATGATCAAGGTAAATGGCTGAACATGACATTGTGTTTATGCTTTTATATTTCTAAGATGATGAAAAAATCAACACAAATAGAGTAAAAACTCCAATGTCATACGCTTTAAACGGACTCAAAGTTTTAGATTTTTCCACCTTGTTACCCGGACCATTTGCCACGCTTTATCTGGCCGATTTAGGCGCAGAAGTGGTGCATATTGAATCACCGAACCGTCCCGATCTGGTCCGGCTATTTCCGCCCTATGCCAATGGCCAGGCGACTTCGCACAGTTACCTGAACCGCAATAAACAGTCGGTGACGCTGGATTTAAAAGACCCGGACAGCATTGCACAAATTAAAGCCAAAATTAAAGATTACGATATTGTGGTTGAGCAGTTTCGCCCTGGGGTAATGCAGCGTTTGGGGCTGGATTATGCCACATTGGCAGAAATTCATCCCGGACTGATTTATTGTTCCATTACCGGCTATGGACAAAGCGGTCCTTATCAGGCCAAGGCTGGACATGATATCAATTATTTAGCGCTTTCCGGTATTGCCGGGCATAGTGGCCGGGCACAGTCCGGGCCACCGCCAATGGGCATTCAGATTGCTGATGTTGCAGGTGGCTCACTACATGCGCTGGTCGGTATATTGGCCGCCGTCATTGAACGGCAAAGCAGCGGACAGGGACAATATATTGATATTTCCATGACTGACTGTGTGGCGGCCTTAAACAATATGGCTGCGGCAGCCAGCCTGGCCGGACAGGAACAGCAGCGTCCCGAAGCTGGCCATTTAAATGGCGCGATTTTTTATGACTATTATCGTACCTCAGATGGCCGCTATCTTTCGATCGGTGGTTTGGAGCCACAATTTATGCAAGGTCTGGCCGCGGTCCTGGAGTTGCCACTAATTGTGGAAAAAGGAAGTTCTTTTGATTCAGACGACCGGCAGGCGGTGAAACAGGCCATTGGCAATAAAATTCAATCCAAAAGCTGGGTAGAATGGCAGCAAATATTTGCCGAGCAGGATGTTTGTGTCGAACCGGTGCTGTATTTAGAAGAAGCACTGCATTCACCACTGGCCCAGCAACGCGAATGGGTGGTTCAAGTGCCGCTGGAACAGGACAGCCCAGACACTGAAGCGCAGTTGGCCTGCCCGATTAAATTCTCGCGCTCCAAAGCTCGTTATGATTTCCGTGGCCAAGGTTTGGGGCAGGGGAACTGGTAACGCGCCGGTCTATAAAAGAGGTTTATCAGCCAATATAAGATGTTTATCCAGACCCAAAAGTGAGGATAAACATCTTATGAAAAAAAATGCTAAATAACGCAAAAAATAATGAAAGATCCAGAAAATAATAATGAATGGCTGCAAAGGCTTGCTTACAGCGCAAGTCCAGCTGACTTATCAATAAAATCGCTATGAAATATGTAAAAAACGCATTTTGTTGATAGATAAAATGTCGCTATCCTGTCGGTCGTTATAATGAAACTACTAGCTGTACGCCATGTATTTATATACTGATTTCGATCAGCAACTGATTAATGAACGTGTTGCGCAGTTCCGTGACCAGACGGAACGTTATTTAGCGGGCAAATTGACAGAAGATGAATATCGTCCACTTCGTCTCCAAAATGGTTTATATGTACAGCGCTATGCGCCAATGTTACGTATTGCCGTGCCTTATGGTTTAATGAGTTCGACCCAGCTGCGTAAAGTCGCTGCCTTGGCCAAGGCCTATGACCGTGGTTATGCCCACGTTTCAACACGTCAAAATATTCAGTTTAACTGGCCTGCACTAGAAAACGTGCCAGATATGCTGGCTGAACTGGCCACAGTTCAGATGCACGCGATTCAAACCTCAGGTAACTGTATCCGGAATACCACCACGGACCAGTATGCCGGTGTGGTCGCTGGTGAAATTGCCGATCCGCGTCCGACCTGTGAGCTGATCCGTCAATGGTCGACTTTCCATCCAGAATTTGCCTTCTTGCCACGTAAATTCAAGATTGCGGTATCTGCACTTGAAGAAATTGACCGTGCGGCAACTGCTTTCCATGATATTGGTGTGTATATTGTACGCAATGCAGCCGGCGAAATGGGCTATAAAATCATGGTTGGCGGTGGTTTGGGTCGTACCCCAATCATCGGTGCAGTGATTAAAGAATGGCTGCCACGTGAAGACTTAATTGCTTACTTGGAAGCAGTGCTGCGTGTCTATAACCTGCACGGCCGTCGTGATAACAAATATAAAGCACGTATCAAGATTCTGGTAAAAGCACTCACGCCAGAAGTATTTGCCGAGAAAGTTGAAGCTGAATTTGCACATACGGTGAAAACCTTAAAAGTCGATGCAGACACCCTGAAAAAAATGGATGAGAACTTTACGCCATTCGATTATCAGGACTATGCAGATGAGGACTTCACCGCGCTGTTTGCACAATATCCGAAGTTCAAGCAATGGTTTAACATCAATACCAATGCACACAAAGTGAAAGGCTACCGTATTGTCACCATTTCACTGAAACGTGCCGGTATTGCCCCGGGTGATGTCACCACGGAAGAAATGAACCTGATCGCTGACCTGGCTGATCAGTACACTTTCGGTGAATTACGTACTACACACGAGCAGAATATTGCGCTGGTAGATGTACCACAAAAAGACCTGTTTGCCTTATGGCAAACCCTGGATCAACACAATCTGGCGCGTGCGCACATTGGTTTCTTGACTGATATTATCTGCTGTCCAGGTGGTGATTTCTGCTCGCTGGCCAATGCCAAATCAATTCCAATTTCTGAAGCGATTTCACGCCGTTTTGATGACCTTGATACCATTTACAACCTGGGTAAACTGGATCTGAACATCTCCGGTTGTATGAATGCCTGTGGTCATCACCATGTCGGCAACATCGGGATTTTAGGTGTTGATAAAAAAGGCGCGGAATTCTACCAGATTACCCTGGGTGGTAATGCTGATCATGATGCCTCAATCGGTGACATCTTAGGGCCATCATTTGCTGCGGAAAAAGTGCCAGATGTAGTGGAAGAAATTTTAAATACTTATCTTGACCTGCGCCAGGAAGGTGAAGAGTTTATTGATACCTATCGCCGTGTTGGCATTCAACCATTTAAGGAGCGTGCATATGCTTAATACCGCACTACAAGTGCTCTCTAAAGATGGCACGATTGCAGACAATACTTACCAAATCATGGGTGAAGATGGTGTATTGCCACAAGGTGATGTGGTGTTGACTGTTGAGCAGCTCGATCAACTTGCTAATGTTTCAGGTAAAAAAGCGCTGTACTTAACCGTAGATGCTTCGCCTGAAACCAATGAGTTTCCGTTAGATCAGCTCGATGCCATCTTTATTGAGTTTGCTGGCTTTAATGATGGTCGTGGTTATTCATTTGCTGCACTGCTTCGCCGTCAGGGTTTTGAAGGTGAACTCCGTGCCACAGGTGATGTATTTAAAGATGTACTGAACTATATGAAGCGTTCCGGTTTCGATACCTTCGTGATTAAAGAAGGTAAAGATATTCAGGAAGCGGCAGTCGGTCTGGGTGATTTTACCCATCCTTATCAGGCTTCGACGGCCGTGGCTCAGGCACGTTATCAAACGGGTGCTTAATTTCACCCGTTGCGAAAAACCTCCGTCAGGAGGTTTTTTTGTTTTTGTGCGATAGATTTAGATCAGCATCGTCATCTGGTTTTGCTTTAATTTGGTGCGAATACAACATTGTGGCACAATATGGTGCATTCTGTGAGCAGGCTGAATCATGGCTTGAATCCACAGAAGAAGCACCCAATCATCTTCGTTTTATGAATCTGATTTGGAAAAGTTTAACTATTAGCTTGAAGTGACTTGTCTGTATGCAACATTCTATTCGTATTGGTATTGCTGGTTATGGCAATTTAGGACGTGGTGTGGAAACTGCCATTCAAAAGAATCCGGATTTACAGCTTGTGGGTATTTTTACTCGCCGTGCGCCTGAAACTGTTTCACCCTGCTTTACTGAAACCAAAGTTTTTCATATGGATGTATTGGCTGACTTCCAGAATCAGATTGATGTACTGATTTTATGTGGTGGATCGAAAGATGATTTGCCTAAACAGACCCCTGAATTAGCAAGCAAATTTAATACGGTAGACAGCTTTGATACGCATGCGCGTATTCCAGAGTTCTTTGATGCTGTAAATGCGCCAGCACTTGCGAACAAGAAAACAGCCATGATTTCGATTGGCTGGGACCCGGGTATGTTCTCTATCAATCGTTTGTTCGGTGAAGCATTACTTCCAGACGGTGAAACCTATACCTTCTGGGGTAAAGGTTTGAGTCAAGGTCACTCAGATGCGATTCGTCGTGTTGAGGGTGTGAAAGCGGGTGTGCAATATACCATTCCATCTACCGATGCGATGGACAAGGTGCGTAGTGGTTCACGTCCAGAGTTAAGCACCCGAGATAAGCATACGCGTGAGTGCTATGTGGTACTTGAAGGGGGTGCAGACGCAGCCAAGGTTGAACAGGCCATTGTGACCATGCCGGATTATTTTGCGGACTACAATACAACGGTAAACTTCATTGATGAAGAAACTCTTCGTAATGAACACAATCGTATGCCACATGGTGGATTCGTGATTCGTAGTGGCAATACCAGCGATGCCCATAATCAAGTCATGGAATTCTCTTTGAAACTGGAGAGTAATCCTGAGTTTACGGCAAGCGTATTGGTGGCTTATGCACGTGCGTGTTACCGCATGAACCAGATGGGTCAGTACGGTGCGAAAACCGCATTTGATGTTGCACCAGGTTTATTGTCGATGAAGTCACCGGAACAACTGCGTAAAGAAATTCTTTAAGTATTAAAATTTAAACGGTTACTTTAATTGTGATGATAAAAAGCCTTCCAAGTGGAGGCTTTTTATTTTCCTTCCTAGTAGTTCTCTCTCCCTTTGGGAGAGAGTTAGAGAGAGGGTAGGTCTCTCCCTGGCCCTCTCCTTGTAGGAGAGGATTGGGAATGATTGATTGAATCCCTCTAAGTCTCCCCTTTAAGAAAGGGAGACTTTCAATTAAAGCAACTCAATCGCCACAGCAGTTGCTTCACCGCCACCGATACATAGGGCGGCGATACCACGCTTGCCACCGGTACGTTTCAGGGCATGAATCAGGGTTAAAATAATACGTGAACCGGTCGAACCAACTGGGTGACCAAGTGCACAGGCACCGCCATTGATGTTGACTTTTTCTGGGTCCAGTTTGAACTCGTCCATTGGACACATGGTCACCATGGCAAAAGCTTCATTGATTTCCCACAGATCCACATCTGCAACCGTCCAGCCGGTTTTATCCAGAACTTTTTGAATTGCACCGACTGGCGCAATGGTAAATTCAGATGGATGCTGTGAATTCGAAGCATAGGCAATCAGCTTGGCTAGCGGTTGTAAACCTTTTGCTGCAGCGTTGTCTGCTGAGGTTAATACAAGTGCAGATGCACCATCCGAAATAGAGCTGGCATTGGCCGCAGTAATGGTGCCATCTTTAGCAAACGCTGGGCGTAGTGTTGGAATTTTTTCAATATTGGCGTTGAATGGTTGTTCGTCTTTATCGACCACGACATCGCCTTTACGGGTAGACACCGTTACAGGCACGATTTCATCGGTAAAATAACCTTCATTCACTGCAGTTTGTGCACGTTTTAATGAACGAATAGCAAAGTCATCCATTTGCTCGCGGGTATAACCTTTGGTATTGGCCATGTCCTGTGCAAAAGAACCCATTAAACGGCCGGTTTCTGCATCTTCAAGGCCATCTAGGAACATATGGTCTTTGACTTCACCATGGCCCATACGGAAACCGCCGCGTGCTTTTGGCAGGATATACGGCGCATTGGTCATTGATTCCATGCCACCAGCAACCACGTAAGTTGCTGAACCGGCTTTAATCATATCTGCGGCTTGCATGACCGCTTTCATGCCTGAACCACACAGTTTGTTAATGGTTACAGCACCGGTTGAATCCGGTAAGCCTGCCTTACGCATGGCTTGACGTGCAGGACCCTGTTTTAAGCCAGCCGGTAAAACACAGCCCATAATGACTTCTTCGATATCGGTCGGTTGTAAGCCAGCACGAGAAATAGCGGCTTGAATGGTGGCTGCACCTAAGTCGGGTGCGGTTAAACTGGCAAGACTACCCTGAAAACCACCCATTGCTGTCCGTGCACCATTAACAATTACGATATCCGTCATCGTTGTATCTCCAATCTGTTTCTAATCAATTCAATATTTATTTTGAGCTTAAGCCTTAGCAGTATAGGGGAAAAATCCACAGAATAAAGCGTAATTTTCCTACATCTTTAGACGCATAAGTTTTAGCAGCTATTGGGAAATTCTATGCGTAGAAAACCACGATTACTGAGGAAAATACGCTGATTGGGGGTAAAACCTGAACAATAATAAAAACTGCCATTAGAGCCTAAAGGTAAACCCTGCTGGGCGTTAAATCTGAGACTGGGCAGAGACAGGGCGCCTTTCCATTCCAGGTTACCGTATTTCAGGCGAGTCTTTTCAGTTAAGACAATAGATTCACCTGAATCGAGGCTTCGGTTGCGGTTATGATCGATAAAAATAATAAAACCGCTGTTCCATTGATTATTCTGACATTGCTGCAGATCGGCACTGGGGCAAATTACAATATTGGCGCGATAGGTGAGGGCTTGGGATTTGGCCAGGTTAATACTATATTGCAGTAAATAACGGATGCGCTTGGCTTCTTGCTGGGCCAGATATTGCTGAAAATGAGGCAAAGCAATCGCACTGATGATGCCAATAATTGCCATCACCACAATGAGTTCAAACAGACTAAAGCCTGAAGTGTGAGATTTAATTGGGTACATACTAAGTAGACCTATAATTTTTATATTTTTATTATGTTTCTGTAATACAAAATATTGTTTTGTAATATTTTTCTAGGTTGTCATTATTTTTACGCATCTTTCTATAAAGCTGCTAAAATAAAGTGGAAGTGACAATAAGCTATCCACAACAAAAAATTGAGTAAAAATTTACCGAATTACAACGGAAATTGTAAGTAATTTTGTCAATAATTTACTTGATTAAAATTATCAAGCACTTGGAAAAAGAATAAAGTGTTTGTATGATTCAAAGTGACTAGCTTAAAAAGAAAACTGGGGTAAAAAAAGCCTATCTCAGGATAGCCAAAACTTTAGGCTTGAGCTTGAACAACAATTTGTTATCTCTGGAGGATAAATCCATGAAAATGAGTCGTATTGCATTGGCAATGCTCGTAGCTGCGCCTTTAGCAGCTGCAAACGCAGGCGTAACTGTTACTCCATTAATGCTTGGTTACACTTTCCAAGACACTCAACACAACAATGGCGGTAATGATGGTGAATTATTACTTCCTTCTGAAGGTGAAATGCAAGACGATTTATTCGTTGGTGCGGCCATCGGTGTTGAACTGACTCCTTGGTTAGGTTTTGAAGCTGAATATAGCCAAGTGAAAGGTGATGTAGATTGGGCTGATGAACCAGGCGCAGAATACAAAGGCCAAAACATTGCGGGTAACTTCTACGCGACTTCAGACGTATTCACTAAAAACTATGACAGCAAAGTTAAGCCATACGTATTATTAGGTGCTGGTCACTACAAATACGAATTTGAAGGCGTAGATCGTGGTACACGTGGTAACGAAGAAGAAGGTACTTTAGGTAATGCGGGTATCGGTGCATTCTGGCACTTAAACGATGCATTGGCGCTG
Source organism: Acinetobacter sp. AND/436 (assembly GCF_049546925.1). Classification (NCBI taxonomy): domain Bacteria; kingdom Pseudomonadati; phylum Pseudomonadota; class Gammaproteobacteria; order Moraxellales; family Moraxellaceae; genus Acinetobacter; species Acinetobacter sp. AND/436. The sequence continues at coordinate 601 of NZ_JBMXBO010000022.1, read as the reverse complement.
CGTACTGAAGCACGTGGTACTTACCACTTTGACGAAAAATTCTGGAACTACACTGCTTTAGCAGGTCTGAACGTTGTTCTTGGTGGCCGTTTGAAACCAGCTGCTCCAGTAGTAGAAGTTGCTCCAGTTGAGCCAGTTGCTCCAGTTCAACCAGCTCCACAAGAGTTGACTGAAGACCTGAACATGGAACTTCGCGTATTCTTTGATACCAGCAAATCAAACATCAAAGATCAATACAAGCCAGAAATCGCTAAAGTTGCTGAGAAACTGGTTGAGTATCCAAACGCAACAGCGCGTATCGAAGGTCACACAGACAACACTGGTCCACGTGCACTGAACGAACGTTTATCTTTAGCTCGTGCGAACTCTGTGAAATCGTCACTTGTAAACGAATACAATGTTGACCCAGCTCGTCTGTCAACTCAAGGTTTCGCTTGGGATCAACCGATTGCTGACAACAACACCAAAGAAGGTCGTGCTATGAACCGTCGTGTATTCGCGACAATCACTGGTAGCCGTACAGTTACTGTACAACCAGAAGCAGCTGCTCAATAATTTGAGTAGACCTTAGAAAAAACGACTCTTCGGAGTCGTGGTTTTT
>NZ_JBMXBO010000021.1:0-36407 GCF_049546925.1 Acinetobacter sp. AND/436 | reverse complement strand
AGTCAATCATACATTTTTTTGGACAATTCAGCAGCAATTTTGCGACAGTCATGTAACAATAAAAGAAACGGTATAGAAAAATTTTGCAGTGTTTTTCTGAACATTCTTCAGTCAAAAAATGAAAGTAGATTCAGCTGCTCTGCCCCTATAATTATACCACAAAATCTTATATTTTTTATTGTTTCGCAAAGACTTAGCAGTTATATAGCACGCTAGAAAAAACTTCCTGATGGGCTAAAATGAAGCTAGAAGATCAATTCAAACAGCCTCTTCCAAAACAGGAGTTCACAGCATGATTTATGAAGTTTCTGGAGATATTTTATTAAGCCAGGCTCGTGCCATTGCCCACGGTGTTGCCCCAAATGATAACTTTGCCACCGGACTGGCTTTAAGTCTGCGCGAACACTGGCCAGCGCTGTATAAAGACTTCCGGAACTATTGCCATATTTACCATCCTAAAGCGGGTGAACAGTGGACCTGGGTCAATGCCGAAGGTCAGCGCATCATTAACCTGATGACTCAGGAAGCAGCCTATGACAACGGTTCCAAGCCGGGTAAAGCATCGACAGAATACGTCAACCGCACCCTGAAAAACCTGAAACAGCTGGTTGAAGCCGAGAATATTGAAAGTTTGGCGCTGCCACGTCTGGCCACCGGTGTCGGCGGTCTGGATTGGGAAGAAGTCCGCCCGCTGATTTACAAGCATTTAGAAGACCTGAATATTCCGGTTTATATCTACACCCTGTACCAGAAAGGGGTGAAAGCAGACGAACCGGCGCATTAAGCCAAGCTCGTTTGATCGTTAGAGTAAGACTGATGCCGGGATCACACAGCTACTCAACTGCAGACCACCGTGCATCCAGTCCGATTTCCCCGCTTGGCTGAAGTCAAGCGGGGAATTTTTCTATCAGGATACGCTCTATCACGCGTGATGTTTAGGCCGCCAGCGCACGTTCTAACAGCCGGGCAACATCGACCTGGGCCGGGTCTAACATGCCCACCACCTGACCATGCAGGGTCTGATAACGGCTCTGGATAAAGGCCTGTGCCACAAAATCAGGTGCATGCTGGTTTAAGATGACCGCCTGTGCCAGCAGCACCAAACGGCTTACCAGCGTACGTGCCATAAACTGCAAGGCTTGTGGGTCTGTCTGCTGGAACAGCTGCATCAGCGCCTGTAATTCCTGCTGTAACAGCGGCTGCTGTTGCACACCGTCGGCCAGCGACTGCAACAGGACCTGCATGGAGGCCGGATCACGCTGTATCGCGCGTAGCACATCCAGACACATGACATTGCCCGAACCTTCCCAGATACTATTTACCGGGGCTTCTTTAAAAATACGCGCCATGATGCCGTTGTCGACATAGCCATTGCCGCCAAAAACTTCCATCATTTCGCCGCTCAGCTCGACAGTACGCTTACACACCCAGAACTTGGCGGCCGGAGTCATAATCCGCTTCCAGGCCTGCGCCAGCAGCGTATCCAACTGATAGCACTGCGCCAGATAAAAACCCAGCTGCACCGCGGCTTCGGTTTCCAGTGCCAGATCAGCCAGCACCGCCTGCATCAGCGGCTGTTCAGCCAGCGGCTTACCAAAGGCTTTACGCTGCCGGGTATAGGCAATACATTGCACCAGCGCCTGGCGCAACATGGCACTGCTGCCGACCACACAGGTCAGGCGGGTATAATTGGCCATTTCAATAATAGTGGGAATACCACGGCCAGCTTCGCCAATCATGATGCCCCAAGCCTCGTGAAACTCGACTTCCGAGCTGGAATTGCTGCGGTTGCCGACCTTATCTTTTAAACGCTGGATATGAATCGTGTTCTTGCGGCCATCTTCCAGCCAGCGCGGCACAAAGAAGCAGGCCAAGCCATCCTGTTCGGTTTTGGCCACCACCAAATGCGCATCACACATCGGCGCCGAGAAAAACCATTTATGCCCGGTCAGCAGATAAGGCTGGCCACGACCCGCTGCCCCCACCGGAGTGGCGATGGTTTCATTGGCGCGTACATCGGAGCCGCCCTGCTTTTCAGTCATGCCCATGCCCAGCCAGATTGATGTTTTCTGCGCCATTGGAATATCCCGCGCATCATATTCATTCGACAGCAGTTTATCGCCGAGCTGTTGCCACAGTTCAGGTTCACGCTGAATGAGCGGAATGCTGCCCAGGGTCATAGAAGCGGGACACAGATTGCCACATTCAACCTGACCACTCAGATAAAACCGCGCCGCCCAATCGACCCAGGCAGATGCAGACTGAGGTTCAATAAAGGGATGGGCATGGGTCTGAAATTCCCGGTTCAGCGCCATCCAGTAATGCCAGGCCGGATGGAACTCGACCACATCCTGACGGCGGCCGCGAGCATCAAAGGCCTGTAACTGCGGGGTATGGCTATTGGCTAAATGGGCAGAATGATAAGCCTCTGCCGATCCGGCCTGCTGACCGAGTGCGCTAAGGCGTGCCTGATCCTGACTGCCATAGCGCTGCAAGATTTCCTGCAATACGCGGTCACTCGCAAACAGGTTATAATCCTGACGTTCATCAAACTGATTCTGAATAGAATGGGTCATCCATGCCTGCATCGTTCATCGTTCCTGATTGATTATGATGATAGGCTTTCAGTATAAAGAATATTCACCCACAGCATGTTCGGTTTTCAGTCATGACCTCCCCCTCTGTACAGCTGCGGCGTAAGCCTCGCCAGTCCCGGGCCAAACAGACCCAGCAGGCACTGCTGGACAGTGTTGTTCGGCTTTTGCAGCAGCAGACACCCGCACAACTGACCATCCGTGAGATTACCGAACTGGCCGGGGTCGGTCTGGGCACCTTTTATGAATACTTTGCCCAGAAAGAAGATTTGCTGGCCTGGGTGATTCACCAGCAGATTATCCAGCATGCCGAGGCGCTACGCAGTTATACCCAGCCACCGCTACAGTTATCCACAACTGGTGATATTTGCAGCGATATACTGACCCTGCTGCGCTTTCAGCTTGACCGTATCCGCAGCGAACAGCGGCTGTGGGCCAGTGTGTTTTTACTGGAACGCAGCCTGTCGAGCGAGCAGGCCTATCAAAAGCATTATCAGCTGATGCTGGACAGCTGGCAGCAGATTTTAAGCCGCTATACGCCTGAAACCCGCGAACGCTTGCGCTGTGCCGAAAACCTGCATCGCATCAGTTATGGCTTTATTTCACAAACCCTGTTAATCCAGCCCACATTCCAGGACTGGCCGCAACTGCAGGCCGATATTGAACTGGCCATCCAGCCATTTTTAGCCCGGCTCATCTCAACAAAATCCGACTAAAACACTCAGAAATCAAAACTTTAAGCTATCGATTATTCCTTTGAGCACTAATCGTTTTATCTATTTGAAAAAGTGTTATATTCGGTTTAAATTAAATAAGAACCAAGTTGCATTTTTATGTTTTTTATCCATCGTCATTCTGCCCAGCCAGCTATTGCAAGGTAGATTTCAATGATAAGCTGGGTTTATTTTTTATATTGATGACTTTGATAACGGTTAATTTCATGAGATGTCACCTGCCTGGAGAATCCAGCCCGTGTCCAACGTCAGCACATGAATACAATAACGGAGAACGATAATGAGCCAAGACTTTAAAAAATGTCCGGTCACCCACCTCACCACCGATGCCGGTGCTCCGGTGGTCGATAACCAGAACAGTATGACCGCCGGTGCCCGTGGTCCATTACTTACCCAAGATTTATGGCTCAATGAAAAACTAGCGAACTTTGTTCGTGAAGTGATTCCTGAGCGTCGTATGCACGCCAAAGGTTCAGGTGCATTCGGAACCTTTACCGTGACTCACGACATTACCCAATATACCCGCGCCAAAATTTTCTCTGAAGTCGGCAAGAAAACCGAAATGTTTGCCCGCTTCTCGACAGTGGCCGGTGAGCGCGGTGCAGCCGATGCCGAACGTGATATTCGCGGTTTTGCACTAAAATTCTATACCGAAGAAGGCAACTGGGATTTAGTCGGTAACAACACACCGGTGTTCTTCTTCCGTGACCCGCGCCAGTTCCCGGACCTGAACAAAGCGGTAAAACGTGACCCGAAAACCAACGTCCGTTCTGCTAACAACAACTGGGATTTCTGGACCCTGTTACCAGAAGCGCTGCATCAGGTGACCATTGTCATGTCAGACCGCGGTATTCCAGATGGTTATCGTCATATGCATGGTTTTGGCAGCCACACCTACAGCTTCATTAATGCCAACAATGAACGTTTCTGGGTCAAATTCCATTTCCGTACCCAGCAAGGCATTAAAAACCTGACCGATGCCGAAGCCGCAGCACTGATTGGCCAGGACCGTGAAAGCAGCCAAAATGACCTGTTTAATGCAATTGAACGTGGCGATTTCCCGAAATGGACCCTATTCGTGCAGATCATGCCGGAAACCGAAGCGGAAACCGTGCCTTATCATCCGTTTGACCTGACCAAAGTCTGGCCAAAAGGTGATTATCCATTAATTGAAGTCGGTGAGTTTGAACTGAACCGTAACCCAGAAAACTATTTCCAGGATGTGGAACAGGCCGCTTTTGCGCCAAGTACCCTGGTGCCGGGGATCAGCTATTCACCAGACCGTATGCTGCAAGCGCGTTTAATTAACTATGCCGATGCCGCACGTTATCGCGTGGGGGTAAACCATTCCCAGATTCCGGTAAACGCAGCCCGTTGTCCGGTCCACTCTAACCGCCGTGATGGTCAGGGCCGTATGGATGGCAACTATGGCGGCTTGCCACACTATGAGCCAAACAGCTTCCAGCAATGGCAGGAACAGCCACAGTACCGTGAACCACCACTGAAAATCCGTGGCGATGCCGATTTCTGGGATTATCGTCAAGATGACAGCGATTACTTTAGCCAGCCGCGTGCCCTGTTCAACCTGATGAATCCTGAACAGAAACAGGCGCTGTTTGACAATACTGCGCGTGCCATGGGCGATGCCTATGACTTTATCAAGTACCGTCATATCCGTAACTGCTTTATGTGTGACCCGGCCTACGGCGAAGGTGTAGCCCAAGCCTTGGGGATGACCGTGGCAGATGCTCAGGCCGCTCGAGCCACCGACCCTGCGCTGGGTCAGCCAGGCGTGCTCTAAGCCTCTACACAGAGAGTTCAAGCCATAAAAAAACCACCTTCGGGTGGTTTTTTGTTGCAGGATTTAAACTTAAACAATCAGCTTCTTGCCTTCGCGAATGCAATAAAACGGATTCATCAGTTTTGAGGATTTACGCATGGCATTTTGCAAATCGACTTCCGGCTGTTCACGGCCTTCATCGGTGAGCTGGAAGGTACGGTAATGAATGGCCAGCGAACATTTGGAATGCAGGTCTTTATGCGCCTGAAAAGCATCTTCCGGATTCATGTGCATATAGCGCATCAGGTCCCGTGGCTCATAGGCACCAATCGGTAATAGTGCAATCCGCGGTGCGCCAATACGGGCATGGATTTCCTTAAAATGCGAGGAATAACCGGTATCTCCGGCAAAGAAGCAGTGATCTTCACCATGCAGAATCGAGAAGCCACCCCAGAGGGCACTGTTCTGGTCGCGCATACCACGGCCTGAACCATGCTGCGCCGGAATATAGACCAGTTTTAATTCATTAAATAGCGCCGATTGCCACCAGTCCATTTCCACCACATGAAAGTTTTTTGGCAAATACCAGCTGTTGCCCAGTCCGGTATAAATTGGCATGGCAAAACGGGCATGTAACCAGCGCAGGGTGGCCAGATCCATGTGGTCATAATGGTTATGGCTCAACAGCACCGCATGAATGGTCGGTAACTCTTCCAGGGCAATTCCAGCCGGGCAAATCCGTTTCGGACCTCTGCCCTGCTGCGGTCCGGCATATTCACACCAGACCGGATCGGTCAGGAAATTATAGGGGCCAATCTGAATCAGAACGGTAGCATGCCCTACAAACCAGATCTGCCAGTCATCCAGGCTGGCATTCGGACGTTCCTGCGGAATCGGACGCTTGCCTTCAGCGGGCTGCTCTGGTGTGTTTTCTGCGGTCCAGCTATTGCGTTTACGCTGTAACAGCCATTTCAGCAAATCACTGCGGCTACGCCCTTCGGGTGCCGGCACCGGATTGAAAAACTGGGCACCGTTATAATGCCGGGAAGGTAAAAACTGCAAAGCAGGCTGACGCCAGGCGTGTGACCAACATGTTTCGGTTGGTAGCTGAAAATGCTTAGGTTCCGCGTTTTGATTCATGTCAGTCCGATAAAAATTGAAGCACGTAGAGCAAATCCTGTGATTTATTAAGTCTTCATTACACAGGACAGCAAGTGCCGATGCAATATGCATAGTATCCAAAATTGTGGAATATTTTGTTTTATGTTTTTGTTGTTTTTAGCAAAAGCCAAAACAGCAGGAAGCGCATGGCTTCCTGTGCTGTCACCATTTAGAAAAATACTGACGCTGCCAGTCTTTCCAGAAATACATCACAATGCCCAGCATCACCACCGCAATCCCGGCCACCGCATGTGCACTGATATGCTCATGATTCAGGGTCGCTCCGAGTACCAGTGCAATAATCGGGGTCATCACATTGCTTAAAGAGACAGTGGACGCAGCCAGACGGCGAATCAGCCAGAAATAACACAGCATCGCCACAATCGAAGACATGACCATGGTAAACAAAAAGCCAATCATGGTTTGCATGCCCGGCCATTCGGTTGGCATATGTGACCAGATGAATGGCAACATCAGCATTGAACCCAGTGCCGAGACCAGCAAGGAACCGGTGGCCTGTGACATCGGACTCAGTGGTGCATTAATCTGCTTGACCCAGAAAATCGAGCTGATATACGACACCATGCTAATTAACATCAGCACAATCCCAATCGGGTTGATCTTGCTGTCTGCCGAGTCGGCAAAGACATAACTCAGCCCGGCCACCGCCACCGCCATGCCCAGCCATTGCAGGGCCACCAGTTTCTGGGTTTTTAAAATCACATGGCCAATTAAACCGGCAATAAGCGGGGAAAAACCAAAAATCAGCGCCATTAAACCCGAAGTCAGGTAATTGGCTGCCAGATAAATAAACAGCTGCGCACCAATCAGGTTCAGGCTGCCCGCCACATAACTTTTGAGTGAGGTTTCATCCAGCGGCAACGGATCACGCATCAGTTTCAGTAAAAACAGCGCAATCAGCGAAGCCCCGAAATAGCGGATAATCAGCACCCACATGGGATGGACTTCTTCCACACTCCACACAATCGCCAGTGGCGTGGTGGCCCAGATCAGCACCAGCAAGGCATAGATACTGGCGGTAACGATCATGGGAGATGAGTTTGAACTCATAGACAACTCAACTAAATTTGAAAACCATAAAATGAAGGCATCTTTATTCAAACCCATCTTGAAATAATGAGGATGACGACCTGAATGTCACCACGGAACGAAGAGAGACGCCCAAACAATGAAAAGAGTTTTGCCCTGCGAACTCAAAAATAAATTTTGAGGATTCTTATCAGCTTTAAAAAGTAAGACCTACCGACACAAAGTCATGTACAAATCACCATGCACATTGTGGACATGTCTCAACAAGAAAATAAAACAGCCATAAAAAAGCAGACCAAAGTTACCCAAGGTCTGCCCTGCCGTATCGCCGGATTATTTTACCAGCTTACGAAGATCCTGACTCAGATCGAGATATTTGTCAGCCTCAAAAGCCGCCTGTTTACTGATCAGCTTTTTCAGGTGACGCATATCTTTGGCTGCATTCACGGTAATCCCGCCAACGATCACGCCATCGGTGACACCAAACAATACGAATGATGATTCAGCACGCAGTTCAGGTTTGATCTCGCCACGCACATGCCATTCAGCCGCTGCCATATCACCAACAAACTGATAGTTGATGTCCAGCTGATCGGTCCAGAACCAGGCCGGGTTTGCCGCTGGATGTTCAACGCCCATCACGTGACGCGCGAAGATACCCGCTTGCAGGTTGGCATTTTCCCAGGTTTCAACGCGGCGGTGGTTACCACAGTCACGCAGTTGCGTGGCCACGTCACCCGCTGCATAAATATCCGGATTTGAGGTCTGGCAATTTTCATTGACCTTAACCGCAAAGTCCGCATCCAGACCGGCTTCAACGGCCAGCTGTGCATTCGGGATAATCCCGATGCCATAGACCACAGCATCTGCACGCAGCTCTTCACCGCCTTCCAGTGTTACCACAATTTCTTCGCCATCCAGCTTGCATTCTGCAATCTGGGTCGACAGGCGTACATCAACACCGGCCAGTTGTTGCTGCTGCAGCAGGAACTCGCTCAGGATGCGTGGTGATGAACGACCCATCACCATTGGACCCATTTCAATCACGGTCACTTCACATTCTTTAAAACGTGCGCTTGATGCAAGCTCCAGACCGATCACACCACCACCAATCAGGATGATACGGCGGCCCGGCTGTAATACCGGCACCAGCGCTTGTGAATCTTCCAGGTTACGCAGGGTGTACACGTGTTTACCCAGCGCATCGAAGTTGGGTAAACGACGCGCTGCACCACCGGTGGCCAGCAGTAACTTGTCATAAGCAACGACATCACCGTTTTGCAGTTCAACCGTTTTTGCCTCGGCATTGATTTTGGCCACACCGTTACCACGGATGGTTTCAACGCCCAGTTCCGCCAGTTTTTCTTCTGACAGAATTTCGATTTTGGTTTCGGCTGGTTTGAGAATCACATCTTTAGACAAAGGCGGACGCTCATACGGCAAATGGGTTTCATCCCCGATCAGGGTGATTTTGCCTTCGTATTTGTTGCCACGTAATTCCAGAATTGCGCTGGCACCGGCCTGACCTGCACCGACAATCACGATGCTGTTTACATTGCTCATTCAGTTAACCTTTTAATTCTGCAGAAACGATACCGAAACCGGCAATCCACTCGCTGATTTCTTCATAGCAGTGGGTGGTCATGTCATATTCGCCCAGCTCATGCAATGCAGCAAATGCCGCCATCCATGAACGGACTTCCTGACCGCCACGGCCGCCATCACGACGGATTTCCGCTTCAGTCATGGCTTCCAGTGCTGCGAAATCTGCCTGCTTGAATTTCTCCAGCAAAGCAATATCCCATTCCGCATTCAGCGGGACTGCCACAGAAGTATCCCCCGCGGCCAGCTTCTGACCCACGGCAATAATTTTTGCCTGACGGGCTTCACGGGCTTCCGGGGTCGGGTTACGACCGGCAATCAGGAATTCTTCCACTTCTGGTGGTACCGAACCCATTTGCGGGGTTGGTGGATCGTGAGACAGACCACCCGTACCCAGAACCAGTACGCGTTCGTTTTCAAGATTCAGTGACTTGATAAACTGACCGACCGCACGACCTAAAGCGATGGTACGTTTGGTGGTTGGCATTGGTGCAGCTGCACCATTAATGAAAACTGGAATAGTAGGATAACGATCGAGCTGACCACCACACAGGAAATGTAATGGCTGGGTCACACCGTGGTCGGCCTGCATACGATACGAATAGGCCACATCCACGCCTTCATCGAGGACACGGCGAACCAGATTGAGTGCAGTTTCTTCAGGCACATCAATCTTGTTGTTGTCTTTACCATAGTCCCAGTCACCTGCTGCAGTGGCACGAATACCCACACAGAAACTTGGCATCAGGTCATAGAAGAAACCATTGAAATGGTCTGGACCAAAGGTAATGATCAGGGTTGGATCGTAGGCTTTGACTTCCGCAGACAGTTTTTCAAACGCCTGACGAACAGCTTGTTCTTTGCGTTGTTCTTGCGGAGTGGCAAACTCCATTAAAGGACTGTGCGATGCACAAATAAGTTTAACGGCCATGTGTGGCTCCTAAACGGAAGGCAGCCAAAAGGCTGCCGGGTTAGTCCATTATGTTTTAAGGCGTGAATTACTCGTCAAAGAAACCGGCACGTGGTTGACGTAAACCACGAATGCCCAAGCCACATTCCGCGTTAATCAGCACGCCGGTCAGTGGACGGTTGTTTTGACGTGAAGCCAGCAGCACATATGAACCGGTCATATCTTCTGGTTCTGGCAAGAAGTTCAGTGGCATACCACGGGCAATTTTCTCAGGATCACGTGCATCGAGCAGGCCAACATTTTCCTGACCGAGTGATGCCGCGCCTTTGATATTCACATTCATGGCAGACGGTGCCACGGCATTGACACGAACTTTTGGCGCTAATTCATAGGCCAGTTCTTTCATGATGCCTACACCGGCATGTTTGGATGCGGTATAAACAGGACCACCGCCCGATGAATACAGCGCAGAGTTTGATAAAGTGAAGATAATTGAACCTTCAGACTTGATCAGCTCGTCTAGCGCTGCTTTGGCACCCAGAATCAGCGACTTGGTATTAATGCCCATGATTTCATCAAAGGCTTTATCCAGTTGCTCACCCGAGGTGTTAACGATATCGGCATAGTGATCCCAGATACCGGCATTACCCACAAAACAGTCAAGCTTGCCAAAACGCTCAACGGTCGCTTGAACAGCACGGACATTGTCTTCATAGTTGGCAACATCACCAGCGATTGCAAGAATTCGGTCACCAAAGTGTTCCTGTAAAGCATCAACTTTAGACTGAGAACGCTGAAGAACGGCCACCTGTGCTCCTTCTTCCAAAAAACGCTCAACCAAAGCCCAGCCTAAACCTGAACCACCACCAGTGATGAGTGCAACTTCGCCTTTTAGCCAACCCATGATTACTCTCCTGCCATCTCTACGTATAACGCGCCATCTTCAACAATCACTGGGAATGTCTGGATTGGATCTGTTGCTGGCAAGCATAGTGCTTGACCAGTTTTCAAACAGAAACGTGCAGAGTGCAGCGGACATTCAACTGTACCGTCGTCTTCCAGATAACCTTCAGACATCGACGCATTACCATGTGAACAGCGGTCATTCATTGCGAAGAATTCACCGCCATTGTTGAATACTGCCAGCGCATCGATACCGTTTACGCCGCAGTCCACTTTCAATGCTTCGCCTTCGTCAAGCTCGTCAACTTGGCAAACAAAAATCTTATTCATTAGAAGAACACACTCAGGTTATGTGAGTTATAGGTAACTTGGTCAAGCGTGATCTTACGGTTGAAGATTTGGAAGCCTAAGCCGCCTTCAACTTTACGGATCTTGTCATGACGCTTACCACAGTAAATCGTAACGTCTTTCTCTTTTTGGGTACGGTACAGTAAATAAGTCACGTACACATCGTATTCGCCTTCTACTTCAGACGCTTCAACAATCACGTTAGACACCATGTGAGTCGTACGTGATGGAGGCTCTTCTGCCCAGGCCATACCGGTTTCAAGACGGGCAACACGACGTTCCAACAGATCTTTCGTATCGTTGAACACCCAAGTCGTCGGTGGTTCAACCGAACGACGACGGTCACGGGTTTGTGCGTTTGGTGTGGTACGTAGCGTATAAGAAATATCTTCAGCTAGCGTGTCTAACCACTCGCGGAATTTCCAGTCATCAAGAAGCTTGGCTTCTTGATACAGGAACTGACTGATCTGGTGATGAAGTTCTAAGCTGATTTGACTCATTTCATAAGCTCCTTCTCGTATTCGTCAGCCGCTTTTTCAACGTCTTCCCATTTTTCATGGATCAATAAATCTGCCCAGCGACGGTACATACCGCGTGCTGCAGTTTCAGAGAAAATGTAGTTGGTGATGCCCGGGATACCATCTTCACGTACTTTCTCGTTGCCTTTACCCATCTCAACGATCAATTTGTTTTGACGTGCTTTATAACCACGTAAAACTTTCTGAATCTCGATCCAGTTCTCAGAGTCATCTTGCTCCAGGAAGCCGGCAGGACCGAATGCACGCGTTGCAGAGCGTTCAAACGCTTCTTTCACTTCTTGAGACGCTTCAGCATCGGCAATACAGAATGCCCAAACTTCAGTTTTGTTTGGACCACGTGGGTGCCATACGCGAAGTGTTGCAGTACCGTTCAACCAAGACAGTGTCGGGAACATGGTGTTGTGACCTGCAAGACGCAGCGCACGTACTTCACCTAGACGCTCTTTTACTTCTTCATACGTTTCGCGGAAGTAGTTGGCCACTTCACCGTCAACCCAAACGTTTGCATCTGGTTTCTCTGTGAAGAAGAAGCCTGAACCGTGACCACGTGAACCGTATTGCAGTGCATCTTTTGCAGTTTCCCAAACTGGACGAGCCGTTTGAGCAGCACCCAATTTCTTGGTTGATTCGTCGTCTGGTTTCGCGCCAAGTACCTGAATCGCAGATGCGTGAGAGAACAGGGCGTGGTATTGGTCAGATGCAAACTGTTCAGCTGCAAATTTCCAGTTACACTCGATTTCCCACTTGTGTACACCACCGATGATTTCAGTACCACCTGGACGACGGTCTACAACGCCATCAAGATACCAAGCGATATCACCCATGTATTCTTCTAGATCTGGTGTGGTTTCATCCCAGCAGCCGAATACCAGGCCTTTGTAAGACTTCACACGGTTTACTTCAACCAGACCCCATTGCTCTTTACATGCACCATGCGGGTAAGCACGATCTTCAAGCGGGATGTCTTTTAAAGAACCGTCAATACCGTAAGACCAGCCGTGGTATGGGCAAGTGAACGCACGGGTATTACCACAGTCTGCGAAGCTTACGCGCATAGAACGGTGACGGCATTGGTTTAAGAATGCTTTGATCGAGCCATCTTTTTGACGTGCCACAATGATCGGATCTTCACCCATATAGGTATTGAAGAAGTCGCCCGCCTTAGGAATTTGGCTTTCATGGCAAAGGAATAACCAGGTACGACCAAATACACGTTCAAGTTCTAACTCGTAGATATCTGGATCAGTATAGATAGATGGCGTAATACGTCCATTTTGTGCATCGACTAAAGCGTCGATTTCGCGCACATCAATTTTTCCACTCATTGAAAGCTCTCCTGTGACCGACACAACGGCACAAAATAAATAGACTCAACTTTGCATGGATAATGATTTTTTAGCGGGGTTTAGTGAAATATTTTTTTTGTTTTAATTAAGATATTTTATCAATTACTTATCGCTTATTTCTCTTTATTAAAGCATTAATAAAATTTGAAAGCCTATTTATTTCCTAAATGGCAGAATAATCTTCACCTAATAGTTGATTATAGACTATACTCTTAAGACATGATAGTTAGACATTTTTTGAATTAATCTTTTGGAATGGGTTTATGGAATTACGTCACCTTCGCTATTTCATTACCGTGGCTGAAGAACTGAACTTCAGTAAGGCTGCCTTGAAGCTCTACACAGCCCAGCCTTCTTTAAGTCAACAGATTAAAGACCTCGAAGAAGACGTTGGCGTAAAACTGTTACACCGGACCAAACGTAAGGTCGAACTGACAGAAGAAGGCGCAGTGTTTCTGGAACAGGCGCGCTTAACCCTGGCTCAGGCCGATAAAGCCGTGGCTATGGCGCGTCAGGTGTCCCAGGCCAAACAGCAGATGCTACGCATTGGCTTTGTCCCGGTCGCGGAAATGAAGATTTTCCCGTATGTATTACCGAATCTGCGCGTACAGAACCCCGATCTGAAAATTGAATTGCTCAGTATGAACAACAATGATCAGATGAAAGCCATTAAAAAAGGTGAACTGGACATCACCTTTACCCGTCACAACTTTAACAGTGATGAAATTGAAAGCCAGTTCGTGCTGCGCGAACCACTGATTTTCATTTTGCCAAAAGACCATCCACTGGCCAAATACGAACGTATTCCGGTCAAAGCCCTCAACGGTATTGATTTTATTATTCCGGCCGCCGAGCAGTCGCAGAATCTGCACGACATGATTCTAAACTTTGCCAAGACCAATGGTATTGAATTTAATATTGTGCAAAAAGCCGACAACATCCTGTTCAATATCAACTCGATTGGTATGGGACTGGGTTGTACCATTTTGCCGGGCTACATTGCCCCGCTGACCATGAACAACACCATCATCCGTCCGCTGGATATCGAACTGCCTTATCTGGACCTGTATGTCAGTTACCGTAAAAACAGCAACTCGCCATCGGTCGACAAGTTTATGGAACTGTTGACCCGGGTGTTTTATCTGGATATTAACCGCGATTAAGCCGCGCTTTGGCTGACTGCCTGCCAGCATCATTATTTCGAGACTAAATAATGGTGCTTTTTTTATGGCCAATTTGCCGACTTTTTAATCAGATTAGACTTAAGTCGCAGGCTTTTTTGCACCATTTTTTATCATTTTTGCACTTTTACGACTTTTTCTCTGCTAGCCGCACAGATTTATTTTCAGCCGCAAACTACAACTTAAGTCTAATAAGCTAGACTACAGTGAAGTGCCGCTATGTTCTGCCCCTGAAGCAGGATGCTAGGCATGCTTTTATCTGTCATGGGCCAGATCAAAGGAATAAGAATGATAAAAACACCGTTTAGCCATATTAAAACCGGGATGCAGTCTCATCCTTATTTTTTTATCAGTTTTCTGATCACCACGGTGCTGTACGGTATTTTTCAGTGCTTGAGCCCGTGGACCTGGTCGACCTGCCTGCTCATCAGCTGATTGCCGTGTCCGGCTATCTGCTCTTTACCCTGCTGAATTTCTGGCACAGTGATCATCAGCATATTCTGCAACGCGCCCAGCAGCAAGATGCCAGTAAATGGCTGATTCTGTTACTGCTGTTTCTCACCCTGGTGATGTGTTTTATTGCGATTATTGTCGAGATCAATTTATTTGCCCAAACCGACTTTGCCCGCATGGGGCATTTTCTGCTGGCGATTACCACTATTTTATGTGCCTGGCTGTTTATGCATACCATTTTTGCGATTCACTATGCGCATGACTATTATCTGGCGCTGCAACAGCATCAGGCAGGTGGGCTGGAGTTTCCGAAAACCCCTTATCCGACCTATCCGGATTTTCTCTATTTTAGCTATGTGATTGGCACGTCGGCACAAACCGCCGATGTCACCATCAGCTCACGCGCGATGCGTATCCTGAATACGCTGCATATTGTGCTGGCCTATATGTTTAACACCACCATTCTGGCGATTTGTATTAATCTGGTGGCCAGCTTTATTCAACACTAAACCGGTTGAGCCAGAAATTCCGCCCATAAAAAAAGGATGGCCTGTCACCATCCTTTTTTCGCTTTTATCACCGACTTATTTTACGCCGTGCGCCGCCAGGTAGTTTTTAATAACTGTGTTGAACTCATCGGCTTTTTCAACTTGTGACCAGTGACCACATTGGCTGAAGATGTGCGCATCTGCATTTGGCACCACATTCAGAATGTCCCAGGTACGGGATACTGGAATCACCACGTCTTGAGTACCATGAATCAGAAGTACAGGTACCGTGATGTCTTTCATTTTTTCGAAGTCTAATGGGAATTCGAAACGGTCACGGTCACGCGCACCCACCACGTCCATTAAACGGTCAGATGCATAGTCATTTGCAGCCGAGTCAAAACGGACTTTCACCAGTTCGTCTGTAATCAGGTCTTTGTTCACCACGAACATAGACAGTGTCTTACGGATACCTTCTTCAGTCAGTACTGGGTTCGCGTGCGCTTTCAGTGCAGCAGTTTGCTTGGCACCACCGGTACCCATAGACACGATACCCAGAACGCGCTCTGGATAATCCAGTGCCAATTGAAATGCCAACCAGCCACCTAAAGAGTTACCCACCAACCAGGTTTTCTCGATACCTAAAGCATCTAAGGTACGGATTGCGTGATCAACCCAGGCACGGATCCCGTATTGGGTACCCGGTGCAACAACGGTTTGACCATAACCAATGGTATCAATCGCGATACAACGTGCCTGTTCACCAATTTGTGGCAGGTTTAACCACCAGTTGGCTGCTGCAGATACACCCGTACCTGAACCGTGCAAGAACAGAATTGGCGTACCTTCACCAATTTCATGGTAGTGGGTGAGTTCGCCTTCTGCGGTTTCAATCCATTTGTCTTCTAAGCCAAAGAATGAATCTGTTGTATAGTCAGGGATTTGGACAGTGCTCATACTTACTCCTCATACAGTCTTTAGCTTGCGTTTCCCTCAATCTTGGAAGGTCTGGACGTCAAGTGACTCGTTGAACATGCGTTTTCTATAGGCTTATATTAACCGCTCCTGCGCTTTCAACTGATACAAAATTACGATTTTAAACTACAAAAAAACGATTATTTAAGTCATTGTTTTTAAATATTTTAGTTATTTTTAAATCCTTATTTTTATTAGGACTTTCATCTGTTTTTACATAAAAAAGAGCAGCTGGAGGTGCAGCTGCTCTTTAATTTAAGTGAGATTAGAACTTATAGCTATATGTGATTGCTGCACGATGTTCTTCTAGATCAAAGAAACCAGGTACATCTTCAAAATTCGTATCGATATACATATATTGCAGACCTAAACCTTTGAATTTACCTTCTGGCACCACATAATTCACAATCAGGTTATTTTCGTCTTCTTTACCACGTTTATTACCAGCACCATTATCGATATTCCAACCATCATAATGACGCACAGTTGCTGTTAAACCTGGTACACCCACATCAGCAAAGTTATAGGTATAACCCAAGCTCCATGATTTTTCATCTTTACGGATAAAGCTTGCCACTGACCAGTTCGCCAAATAAGGTTGCGGTACCCAACCTGCCAATGTTGGGAAGAACGATGCTTTTTCACCATGCTCACCAAACATTTGTTGATAACCTACATCTACAGTATGGTTACCATGCGTCCAAGCACCTTTCAAAGACAATGCTTGACTGTCGATGTCACCATATAGAGCATCACCAGACTCACGATTATCAAAGTAGCGCGCATGAGTCACAACTTTATTTTGCTCATCTAAAGTCTTGTTATAAGCCACACCTAAATAGTTTTGACGATAAATATGAGTAACATCACCATAGAAGTAGCTTAAGCCCAACTCTGGAGTTGCCTGGTAATCAATCCCAGCCACATACATACCATCACTATCACCAGACTTCACCTGATTTCTTTCGGTATTTAGAGGATTTGGCCATAGTTTAAAATCTTGCGCCTGATTTTCATAACGCGCATTAATACTGTCTAAATAACCTAAAGTGATTTTAGTTTTATCGAGATCTTTAGATTCTAACCAGACACCGTTATAAGTTGTTAATAATTGACGCGAAGGGTCAAAGTGTACCACTGGAGTCACAGGTAAAATCTCACCGACGCGCAGCTCAGTTTGTGAAACTTTCGCTTTTAAAGTTGCTCCAACTTTACCGAAATCACGTGCCTGTTTACCATTGGAAAATGGCAGAATGTAATCATCATCCCCACGATCGCCACTCAAGCGAACCGCATGTTGCACCAGCACATCTACCCCAACTTTTACCGGACCAATATCGGCATAACCAGATTTTGCATCTAAAGTAATGCCCTGTGTCCAGCTACCAAAATCTTGAGTTTTAGTTTGATCTGGTTGCTCAATTTGACGATCTAAATAGAAATTTTTAAATTTAAGTTGAACATTGCTGTCATCAATAAAATCTGCATATGTAGCAGAAGTTCCTAAAGTTGCTGTCGCAGCAAGCATTGCTATCCATAATTTTTGACGACGCATGGTAAATTTTCCCATTCAGCAGATAAAAACAATGCCGTCATCATGCGTAAGCATAATCAAATAGAAAATCCGACCACAGTATTAAACATTTATCGTTTTGGGCATTTTTTTGATTTCACAGCGCTTTTTTTATTTTTTTAAGATATTTCAGCAATCATTTCCCTGCTAAATACTCTCCACCCTAAAAATATAAACATCTGTTATTCATATTATTTTTCACTGTATTTTTTATTTATTCTGAGTTTTTAAGCTTTATTTATTGGTTTTAACATTAACACTTTAACTAATAGCTTTTAACTATCAGTATTATTTATAAAAAATTTAATATTTAAAACAATTCAGCTTTTCCCCGAATTTAAACCCCTTAGCTTTCTATTCCCTCTTTTCCATCCTTTTAAAATAAATCCCGGCTGATCATTTAACAGATTTTTTATATAAAAATAAGATGCATCTTAAATGTATTGAGCTGTGCGCTTTTAAATCCGGATTTATTTTAAAGTGATCGTGAGTCAATCAATCACACCAATAAAAAAGCACCCCAAATATATTTGGAGTGCTTTGTTTAAGCCAGTTTTAAAATTAAAACTTAAGCTTGCATTTCACGTGCTTTAGACATGGTCAACGCCAAGTCTTCAATCATGTCTTCCTGACCACCGACTGTACCACGGCGACCCAGTTCCATCAGGATTTCACGCGCAGACACGCCATATTTCGCTTCAGCGCGTTTTGCAAACAACAGGAATGAAGAGTAAACACCCGCATAACCTAAAGTTGCCGCATCACGGTCTGCACGAATTGGGTTGTGCATCATTGGAATCACAAGGTCTTCAGCAACGTCTTGTACTTTGAACAGGTCAACGCCTGTATCCATACCCATACGGTTCGCTACAGCAATGAACAATTCAAGTGGTGTGTTACCCGCACCCGCACCAAGACCTGCAGAGGCCAAGTCCACACGTACTGCACCTGCTTCAACCGCAGCAACCGTATTTGATACACCCATACCTAAGTTGTGGTGACCGTGGAAACCGAGTTCGATGCTTGGGTCAAGGTGTTGACGCAAGTGACCCACGCGGTCTTTCACGTCTTGAGGAAGCATGTAACCTGCTGAGTCTGTGACATAAATACAGTTTGCACCGTAAGACACCATCTTCTGCGCTTCTTCTAAAAGACGCTCAGGAGAAGCCATGTGAGCCAGCATTAAGAAGCCCACAGTGTCCATGTCGAGTTTACGAGCAGCAGTGATGTGCTGTTCAGAACAGTCCGCTTCTGTACAGTGTGTTGCAACACGAATCGTTGATACACCAATTTCATGCGCCATTTTCAAATGATCAACTGTACCGATACCAGGAAGAAGCAGTGCAGACACTTTCGCATTCTTCATACGTGGCACAACAGCAGACAGGTATTCTTCGTCAGTAGCAGCAGCAAAACCGTAGTTCACTGATGAACCACCAAGACCGTCACCGTGGGTCACTTCAATTAAAGGTACGCCGGCATCATCTAGCGCTGTTGAAATGGCAATCATTTGCTCAACAGTGGTTTGATGGCGCTGCGGGTGCATACCATCACGTAAAGTCATATCATGAACAATAATCTTAGACATGAGGTTGCTCCTTAAGCTTCAGCAGTGTTGAAAACGTGTTCAGCAAACATTTCTGCAGTACGTGCAGCTGCTGCTGTCATGATGTCGAGGTTACCTGCATATTTCGGCAAGAAGTCACCTAAACCTTCGACTTCTAAGAAGATCGAAACACGGTTACCGTCAAAAATAGGACCATTTACCAGTTTGTAACCTGGTACATATTTTTGCACTTCTTTAATCATCGCATGCACAGATTCAGTGATCGCAGCTTGATCTGGCTCACCTTCAACTAAACAATGTACTGTGTCACGCATCATCAGTGGTGGCTCAGCTGGGTTAATGATGATGATCGCTTTACCTTGTTTCGCACCACCAACTTTCTCAATTGCACCTGCAGTAGTACGGGTAAATTCATCAATGTTTTTACGCGTACCTGGACCAACTGATTTCGTCGATACCGTTGCAATGATTTCGCCATATTCAACCGGTTGAACGCGAGAAACCGCAGCAACCATTGGAATGGTTGCCTGACCGCCACACGTTACCATGTTGACGTTTGGCACTTCACCAGCCGCAAGCAATGCTTCCAGGTTGACAGGTGGTACGCAGAATGGACCAATTGCAGCCGGTGTTAAGTCAATCATTAACACGCCAAGTTCATTGAGCTTGCGGCTGTTTTCTGCGTGTACGTATGCAGACGTTGCATCGAATGCAATTTTGATGTCATCTTCGATTACGTGAGGAAGAAGACCATCTACACCTTCAGCCGTGGTTTTTAAACCCATTTTCGCCGCACGCGCTAGACCTTCAGATGTAGGATCAATACCCACCATCCATACTGGCTCTAACCATTCGCTACGTTGTAATTTGTAAAGCAAATCAGTACCGATGTTACCTGGACCGATCATTGCACATTTAATCTTTTTCATGAATGTACTCTCTTAAAATTCTGATCAGGTTGGGGCTTATTCAGCAGCGAATGCCGCTGTAACTGAACCAAAGCCTTCAATTTCAACTTTGAATTCATCGCCTGGTTGCGCCACAACCATTGGCCCTAATGCACCTGTTAAGATGATGTCGCCTTTTAACAATGGACGACCACGGCGTACCATTTCATCTGCCAGCCAGACTGCAGCATTCAATGGGTTGGCTAAACAGGCTTTACCCACACCTTGAGAAACCACTTCTTCACCGCGGGTCATGACCATCTTGCAATTCACAAGATCCAGGTTTTCCAGTTTTACCGGTTGAGAACCCAGTACAAACGCCGCTGAAGATGCGTTGTCTGCCACGGTGTCAATCAGGCTGATTTTCCAGTTTTCAATACGGCTATCCACCACTTCTACTGCTGGCAGTGCGTAGTCAGTTGCACTGATAATGTCAGCATAGGTGTGTTTTTCTTTGGTCAAATCTTCTTTAATGACCAGTGCAATTTCTGCTTCAACTTTCGGTTGAATCAGCAAACCTGCAGGAATGGCTTCACCATCACCATAGGCCATATCTGCAAACAACATACCGAAATCTGGCTGATCAACACCCAGTTGTGCCTGAACTACCTTCGAGGTCAAACCAATTTTGCGACCTACTAAACGGCGGCCTTCTTTCAACGCGCGTTCGGTATTTACTTCTTGAACTGCGTACGCGATATCTACATCAGCAGATTCACCGCCTAATTGTGGGCGAATCGGTGCAATCGCAGTTTGTGATAATTCAGCATCTCTTAACGCTTGAGCAACTGATGCAACAACAGCAGAATTCGACATCAATGTTTCCTTAAACTGCAAAAATTGGGCTTATGCTGTTGACTAGATTTTCCGGCATGCAGCTGAACATCGGCCGATATAGGGGGGACTGATCAGAGCGGCAACAGGCTGTTGCTGCCGATCTCTAGCAAACGCGCATAGATATAAACTGATTTAGAATCGGAAAAATGGACTTTTTATGCCAATACTTATTTTATTTTTTACAATAGCTAGAACCTATAACACAGCCACAACTCAACCGACACGAAGCCCCTGATAGCTATAGATTTCCGAGTATTTCTATCCACTTTTTGAGGAAATCTGGATGAGAAGTTTCAGCGCTTAAGGCTTCGGTATTAGACGATTTTATCAGCAGTTTTTAGAGGCAATAAGGCTGCACAGTGTTTATACAGCCTCTAGAACAGAAAAAGAAAGACGAAACTTTGCAATCACGCAACATGCCCAGGCAGAGATCAATATAAGAAGGAAGAAAATGAGCTCTTGAATAAAAGAAGAAGCGGCAAGAGGTTCACTTCTTCTGAAAAGATGCTCTCCCGCTTAGATGGCCTGTTTCATTTGTACCTGCTGTAACAGGAACTGATGCAGGCTGCTAACATCCCCGGCAATTTTTAGCGGTTGAAACAGCTGTAACACTTCGACCGTATGTACCCCATAGCTGACACCCACACGCGGCATGGCAATAGCCTGCGCCATTTCCAGATCATAAGAGGTATCGCCGACCATAATTGCCTGCTCAGGGCGCACTCCGGTTTCTGCCAGAATTTCTTCTAACATTAAGGGATGCGGTTTAGAGCGGGTTTCACTGGCGGCACGGGTCGCAGCAAACAGATTCATACTTTGAGTCTGCTGCAATACACGATCTAGGCCTTTACGACTTTTACCGGTAGCCACCGCGAGTTTTACCCCGGCATTCTGTAAATCATCCAGCATCGCCGCCACACCATCAAACCAGACATCGGTTTTGGAGTTGGCTACATAGTGCTCGGAATAGCACTGTAAAATCTCGCCATGCAATTCCGGCACCATCGGGAACAAACGCTGCGCCACTTCAGGCAGGCCCAAACCGATAATGCTTTTGGCTGCTTCATCGGTTAAGGGTTGCTGAAACTGCTGTGCAGCGAACTGTAAACTCGCCACAATTTGACCGACTGAATCAAACAAGGTGCCATCCCAGTCGAAAATGATGAGTTCTACAGCTGTGTTCATATATGGTTTCCTCGATTTGATTCGGTTTAAATCCACCCCGCCCCTCCTTTAAAAAAGGAGGGAGAGCTTCATTAGAAAATAACTTTTATTGCAAGATCACAACAGATATTAATTACCCAACGGCGACACCCATGTCGCCTTTCGCACATTTCGGATGCAGATATCATTTACTATCGCAACGCTCCCTCTCCTGAACGAGTTTAAAGCACTGCTTTAAACGACGTGCAAGAAGGAGACTTGCGCAGCAGTGCTGCTCAGGGAGAGGATTTTTCCGAAATTTAATCTCCCCCTTGCGGAACAATGTTCCTCATCTTTAATTTTAATAAAGAGGGAAATTTCCCACTTAAATAAAGCAAGACGAACGAGAATTAAAAAGCCAAAGATTATTCGTCATCTTTCCCAAGTGTTAGCACCTTATCCGCCTTCTGCGCTCTTAACTGCGCCACCAGACTCTGCATATCTTCAGGCAACGGCGCTTCAATGGTCGGATAACCCGGAATTTCCAGACGCATGGCGTGTAAACACAAGCGACGTGGTTTAGGGCCACGATATTCGGTTTCATGACCGTATTTTTCATCACCCACCAGCGGATGGCCAATACTCAGACCATGCACACGAATCTGATGGGTACGTCCAGACAGCGGCGATGCATAGACCAGTGTGGCATGCATAAAGCGCTCTTGCACATTCCACTGGGTTTTCGATTCTTTACCTTCTTTAGACACACGCACGCGACGTTCGCCATTGGCCAGCTCATAACGATGTAGAGGTGCATCAATCAGCTGTTTGTCCAGCGTCACCTGTCCTTTCACCACCGCAGCATAGGTTTTACGGATTTTGTGCTCACGCAGCATGTCCTGCAAGGTTTTTAATACGCTGCGTTTTTTCGAAATCATCACCAGACCCGAAGTATCGCGGTCAATGCGGTGAATCAGCTCCAGATATTTTTTCCCGGTGGCCGCGCGCAAGCCCTCAATCAAGCCATAGGCCACACCACTGCCCCCATGCACGGCAATGCCCGATGGCTTGTTCACCACCATCAGCCCTTCATCTTCATAGATGACCCGGTTCAGCAAGCCTTGAGCAACTTTATCTGACACCGGCGCCGGGGTATCATCTTTCTGTTCAAAACGGATTGGAGCAACCCGGATCTGATCGCCAATATTCAGCTTGGTTTCGGCTTTGACCCGTTTTTTATTGACCCGCACCTGACCTTCACGAATCAGACGGTAAATCCGGCTTTTGGGCACGCCTTTTAAACGGCTAAACAAAAAGTTGTCAATCCGTTGCCCCGCTTGATGCTCATCGACTTCAAACCAAGTGACACTTTGCCATTGTTGGGTAGAATTCATACAGTTACGACGACCTAAAAAAATACTAAAATTGATTAAAAACTGATCACTTAGGCTATGCTTTACACAAGAAACATAAGCTTAGCCCATAGGCAGATGATGCAAGGTTTGATATAGTCAGCGCACGGAAACCATCGTAAGTGGGTAAAAGTTGGGTCATTTCGGTTTTTACTGAAGTTGATTATTCAATCAAACACTCCACTAAACACGTAAAGGTCCCAAAAGAATTATGCCGACGCCGAAGGCTTATTATATCGGCAAAACTGCAAACTGTTGCGTTTAATTGTACTTAAGGTACATAAATCAGTTTGCCTGAAAAAATATGTCGCCAACCTCAAGTTGGTTTTTAAATGTAAACTGATACACATCAGACTAGTCGTTCCCTGATGTCGCATTCAGGCTACAGCGTTGATACATTGGATCTGCACAAATTGTAAAGATACGACGATAATTCCGTATCAAGACACTCGACTAAAAGAAGGGATGATCTTTGAGCAATGTGACAGTGAAAGTTACTCACATCCAATGTACCGCTCGTCCGCCAGTGAAACGACCAGGTGACTTTAATCGTTTAAAGATTGAAGCCGTATTGACATCATCAATACGTGAATCATCCACCGAAACCCGATTATCAGGCCGGTAGAGAAACGTTCAGACCGCTGTATTTGAGATCTGAACCATGATCCGTGATGTTTGATGCTCGCTACGTATAGAGCGATGTTTTGCTGTGTATCACTATAAGGTGTTACACCCATGAAACGTATGTTGATTAATGCAACACATGCTGAAGAAATTCGCGTTGCACTTGTCACTGGTCAGCGTCTTTACGATTTTGATTTAGAAAATCGTACCCGTGAACAAAAAAAATCAAATATCTATAAAGGTCATGTGACTCGCGTAGAGCCATCTTTAGAAGCTGTATTTGTTGAGTATGGTGCCGGTCGTCAAGGCTTCCTGTCGATGCGCGAAATTGCCAACTCTTACTACAAGGCCGATCCTCGTCAAACTTCAAATATTCGCGAACTGATTACTGAAGGCACCGAACTGCTGGTTCAGGTAGAAAAAGAAGAGCGCGGCAACAAAGGTGCTGCCCTGTCGACCTTTATTTCACTGGCGGGCCGTTACCTGGTCCTGATGCCAAACAACCCGAAAGGGGGTGGTATCAGCCGTCAGATTTCCGGTTCAGTGCGTGAAGAACTGAAAGAAATGCTGGCCTCTTTAAACGTGCCACGCGGTATGAGCGTGATTGTACGTACTGCCGGTATTGGTCGTTCTCAAGAAGAATTACAACTTGATTTACAGCATCTGCTAGATCTGTGGGCGCAAATTCAAAGCACCTCAAGTTCTGGTCCATCGCCAATGCTGGTGCATCAGGAAGCCGGTGTCGTCACGCGTGCCATTCGTGACTACCTGCGTGATGATGTGGCTGAAATCCTGATTGACTCAGAACAGGCCTATAACGAAGCTTATAACTTCGTAAAAGCGGTGATGCCACGTCAGCTCGACAAGTTAAAAACCTATACCCTAAATGAACCACTGTTCGCGCATTTCGGTATCGAAAGCCAGATTCAAACCGCCTATGAACGCGAAGTCAAACTGCCTTCAGGTGGTTCAATCGTGATTGACCAAACCGAAGCATTGGTGTCAATCGACATTAACTCGGCAAAATCAACTCGTGGTCAGGACGTTGAAGATACCGCACTAAACACCAACCTGGAAGCTGCTGAAGAAATTGCACGCCAGTTACGTTTACGTGACATCGGTGGTCTGGTAGTAATCGACTTTATCGACATGACCAAAGACCGTAACCAGCGTATGGTGGAAGCCAAGCTGCGTGAAGCAACGCAAAGCGACCGCGCGCGTATCCAGTTTGGTCAATTGTCACGCTTTGGTTTAATGGAGATGAGCCGTCAGCGCTTACGTCCATCTTTAGAAGAAGCGACCGGTTATGTTTGCCCACGTTGTCATGGTACCGGCATGGTACGTGACTTACGTTCTCTCTCACTGTCGATTATGCGTAAAGTGGAAGAGATTGCGCTACGTGAGCGTCATGGTGAAGTTCAGGTTGAAGTACCGGTTGAAATTGCAGCATTCTTATTGAATGAAAAGCGTCACAGCCTGGTTTACCTTGAACAAACCTCAAATGTACGTGTAACGGTATTGCCGCACCCGCATTTAGAAACCCCACATTACGAAATCTCTTACAATCCGGAAGGCTTTGCCCCAACCAGCTATGAACGCACAGCAGCCACCCGCTTAAGCGAACAGGAACTAGGTTATGAAGCCTCTGAATGGCATTTAGAAGAAGAACAGCACGCTCAGCATGCAGCTGCGCCTGCAGCACCGCAAAAGGAACAGAAGCGTCCAGCCAAAGCTCAAGCCGCTGCGCCTGCACAAGTGGCCCCTGCTGCCGCTGCACCAAGTGCTAGCCCATGTGCATGGTTAGAAAACCTGTTTGTGCAAAAACAGGCCAACACGGTTGATCAGTCACGTAGCGCCAACAATGCGGCTGCAGCGATTGAGCAAATGGTCAATAATGGCGCAGTTAGCCGTGGCCAGTTCGGTCAGATTGCAGCTGCGGCGCCTGTGGCTGCACCAGCAGCAGCAACCAGCAATGCTTATCTTGCCCCATCAACTGTGGCCAAGCATGAGCGTGATCACGCTGAAAAACCGGCTGAACGTGAAGAAAAATCATCACGTCACAACAACAAAAAGCGCAGCAAGCACAAAGAGCCGCGCGAGCAAAACAGCCAGAATGACAACAGCCCAGCACAGCATCAGGTACACGAAGAAGTGGTGCAGCTGTCACGTCAGGAGCAACGTCAGGAAGCGCGTGAAAACAAACGCAACTCCCGCCGTCAGCACAACAACAATGAACAGACGCAAAACGAAGCGCAACAGCAAGATGCTGTGCCACGTCGTGACCGTCGTAACCAGCAACGTCCAGAGCGTCCAAATCGCCACCGCGATGCCAGCGTGCTGAATGACACGGCTGCACCGGCAGCAGCTACAGCAGCACCAGCCGCTGAAGCACAAGGCCTGAAAGTGGACCTGGTGGATGCACCACGTCAGGACGTGATGCCAACTGCTCTGGTGGTGAATGTTGATGCTGCACAAAGTGAAATTGTCGCGCTAAACCAGAACGCAGCCGCTGCACCTGCAGCAACTGCTGAACTTCCGGTTGCGACCAGCACTGAAGCAGTAGAAGAAGCACCAGTACCAAAAGAAGAAGTGGCACCTGCGGCAATTGTGGCTGAAGAGCACAAATCGCAACCGGTGAAACGCGCCAGCAACGATCCGCGTCAGCGTCGTCGCCAGCAACGTGAAGGTCGTGCGCAACAAAACCAGCCGCCAAAGCTGTCACCATCTCAGGTTCCAGCCTTGCAGCAGTACACGGTAGGCAGCCTGATCCGTCATGTGTATGGTGAAGATTGCTCGGTGCTGATTGAGCAGTTTGGTTTAATTCCAACCTTCAACCGCGCCCTGCAAAAGTTCACTGAACAATATGCAGCCAGCCTGGTCGCTCAAGCACCTGCGGCAGAAAGCCAAAAGCAGCCTGTGACCCGTGATGTTGAAGTCAGCAAAGCTGAGCCAGAAGCAGAACCTGCTCCTGTGCTGGACCTGACTCCACCAGCGCCAGTCAAGCGTGTGGCCAATGATCCGCGTGAGCGTCGTCGTTTAGCCAAACTTGCTGCCGAACAGGCGCTGGAACAGGCCAAACAGGCCCATGCCGACGAAGCAGAAAAAGCACCCGCTAACGATGCACCAGCAGAAACTGCGGCGGACGCTCAAGCAGCTGAAGCAACAGAAGCCACTGCTGCAAGCAGCACAGCAGCACCTGTAGAAGCGACTGCCGAGCCAGCAGCAACTGAAGCAGCACCAGCGGCTGAAACCACTGCGACTGAAACTGAAGTGGCGACTGAAGAAAGCGCTGCAGCCGAAGCACCGGCTAAAGAAACAGCGAAAGCTGAAGCAGCGCAACCAGTACAGGCTGAACTGCCAGTTGATGCAGCAGATGCCAGCGAAGCACCGGCAAATGCAGAAGCTGAAGCTCCAGAAGCCGCAGCAGACAAGGCCGAGAAAGAAAAACCGGCACGTCCGCGTCGTCCACGTGGCCGTCCACCAAAGAAAGCCAACACCTCAACTGAGTCATAATTTGCTTTTTTGCAGGTGAATAAAAAAATCCAGTCATTTCGGTGGCTGGATTTTTTTTGTTAATTTGTCAGATTAGGTTGATTACACTACAACGAAACGATTAAAACCTTAAAGTGCAATATTCATGCGCTAGAACTACAGATTGGATGTCGAGAATAAATAGGATTCATATGAGCCATACAACACAACATGATCTTATTGGTCTGGCCGATGTCGCCGCCAAAATTCCAAAGTTTATCGGCAAAGTCCCGAATCTTATTCAGGGTCTGAGTCAAGCCTATTTACGAACGCCATCCACCCCTGCCGGTCTGGGCATTGCCTTTGAAAAAGCGGTCAAACGTAATCCGCATGGTCTGGCTTTAATGTTTGAAGAGCAGCGCTTTAGCTACAAAGCCCTGAATGAATGGGCCAACCAGATTGCCCACTATTATCTGTCACAAGGCGCACGCAAAGGCGATGTGATTGCGGTAATGCTGGAAAACCGCCCGGAACTGATCGCGACTATCATCGGTCTGGCCAAAATTGGCGTCACCATTGCACTGGTAAACACCTCACAGGTGGGTAAGGTGCTGACCCATAGCATCAATCTGGTCAAACCGGTCGCGCTAATTGTTGGCGAAGAATGCCGTGCTGCGGTAGAGGAGATTCGTCAGGCGCTGGATTTGCCGGCAGATCGTCTGGACTGGTTTGCCGATCAGGAAACCCAGCGCGATGCGGGCAAAGCTCCGAAAGGCTTTAACAATCTGGCCGAAAAGATCGACCATTTTCCGAAATTCAATCCGCCGACCACGCATTCCGTCCAGGGCAAAGATGGCCTGTTTTATATCTATACCTCGGGAACCACCGGCCTGCCGAAAGCCGTGGTGTTCACCCATAGCCGCTGGACCCTGGCCTATGGCACCTACGGCCATGTACTGAATCTGAATCCAAAAGATGTCATGTATGTGACCCTGCCGCTGTATCATGCCACTGGTATTGTGGTGTGCTGGTGCGGCGTAATTGCCGGTAGCGCAACCCTGGCAATTCGACGTAAATATTCCACCTCCAGCTTCTGGAAAGATGTACAGAAATTTAATGCCTCTGCCATTGGTTATGTCGGCGAGCTGTGCCGCTACCTGATGGATGCACCACCATCCGCGCTGGATCAGGGCCATCGTGTTACCAAAATGATTGGGAACGGCATGCGCCCGAATATCTGGAACAAGTTTAAGCAACGCTTTGGCATTGAAGAAGTTCTGGAGCTGTATGCCTCCAGTGAAGGCAATGTCGGCTTTAGCAACATCTTTAACTTTGACAATACCGTTGGTTTTTCTCCAACCCCTTATGCGATTGTGGCTTTCGATAAAGAAAAAAATGAACCGGTCCGGGATGCGCGCGGCTGGTGCCAGAAAGTCAAAAAAGGTGAAGTTGGTTTATTGATTGGCAAAATTACCCGCCGTTCGCCATTTGATGGCTATACTGATCCGGAAAAAAACAAGGCGGTGATTTTAAAAGGCGTTTTCCAGCGTGGCGATCAATACTTTAATACCGGTGATCTGGTACGAAATATCGGCTTCCGTCATGCCCAGTTTGTTGACCGCCTGGGTGATACCTTCCGCTGGAAAGGTGAGAATGTTTCCACCACCGAAGTGGAAAATATACTCTGTGATTATGAGAAAATTGCCGAAGCGGTGGTTTACGGCGTAGAAATTCCAGAAACCAATGGCCGTGCCGGAATGGCGGCCATTACCTTAAATACCGATGCAACACTGGATGAACATGACCTGCAGCAGATGGTGAGCCAGTTTAAACAGGCCCTGCCCGGCTATGCGGTTCCGGTATTTTTACGGATTCAGGCCCAGGTTGAAACCACCGGCACTTTTAAATATCAGAAAAACAAGCTCAAAGAACAGGCATTTAATCCGGCAGCTACCACGGATCGTTTGCTGGTGTTGCTGCCCGGTGCAGCGGCTTATACTGATCTGACCTTGGAAATTTTCGAGCAGATTCAAACCTATCAATACCGCTTCTAAGCCCAAAGTTGTCTATTTTTTGATTCCCTAGCATGAATTTGTTTCATTTATAATCAAACATAGACAACTTTTTTATTTTTTACTTGCGCTCAAACGAGATCTTGCTACAATACGCTCCATCAAATGATATGGGTCGTTAGCTCAGTTGGTAGAGCAGCGGACTTTTAATCCGTTGGTCCCGCGTTCGAGTCGCGGACGACCCACCACTCATTTGAAAGCCTAAGATGGGTCGTTAGCTCAGTTGGTAGAGCAGCGGACTTTTAATCCGTTGGTCCCGCGTTCGAGTCGCGGACGACCCACCATCTTTCCTTAGGAACTCTGCAAAAACTCCAGTTCTTGCATCTTAAAAAATAAGCAGCTTATTTTTTATTCCTCAGGGTCGTTAGCTCAGTTGGTAGAGCAGCGGACTTTTAATCCGTTGGTCCCGCGTTCGAGTCGCGGACGACCCACCATTTATCTTCCAAAATAAATATCTTCGCTTCCCTACTCTGCATTGCACATTTATATGCTGGGCTGCATCGTATCTGCGCTACAACCTCAATATTAATATGGATGAAAGAACGCTCAATCTGCTTTTTTAATCGGCCGACTTTTCCAGATAATAAGCATGTGCCGGTAAAGGATTACGGGAAAAATACTGCTGATTTACCGTCGATACTGTGGCAATTTTTTCTAAATCCATGCGTAGATTCTGCGTGTCATCAATATCATAAAAAATTTCCACCCCATTACTGCGATGCACAATAATCTGGTGTGCGGTTTCATCATACATCCAGTAATCCAGATGATAGTTCATTTGTGCACCGGCCATGACCCGGCCCAGATAGACGATGGAACGATGTGCGGTGCCATCGGGCAATAAAGTCAGAATAAAATCGGCTGTACCGGTCTCACATTTGACATAGGCATCTTCACAGCTAATTTTTACCTGATACCGGCCGACATAGGCCAAGGCCGCTTCCGGCACCACGGCTTTATCGGCATCTTTTGCAGATGGAAATACCGGTTGGCCAGCCACTTCACTCAGGCGTTTACTTGGCACATCTTCCGTCACCTGCAGGTCTGCCACGGGTGTAAACGGCTGTGCCTCCTCTCCTTCTTGACTGTTAAACGTCGGGTCACAAGCGGCCAAAGACAGGCAACAGATTCCCCATAACCATTTCGAACAATGCACAGCCAATATGGTGTCTCCCGGGTATCAATAAAAATAGCCACCGTATGCCTTTGCATCAGGTTGATGGGCACACAGCGAAGCTATTGAAATTATATGAATTTTCACCCAAATCTACAGTTTTTGTAGACCTGTTTCAAGATTTTAAAGCGCAATATTTATACCGTGTCATTTTATTTACATAAATTAACGATTTATAGCGCATTGACCCTTTAAAAACGGAAATAGGTCGCCATTTTTATTTTATGAGTTGTTGATTGACTCACCATTTTATTTTTTAAGGAGACCTCAATGGCCAATGTTGGTTTATACCGCTCTAACCGCTCAAACATGATTGCAGGTGTAATGGGTGGTATTGCTGAACGTTTTGGTTGGAATGCAAATTTACTCCGCATTATTTTTGTGTTGGTATCCATTATGAGTGCCGCCTTCCCGGGTATTCTGGTGTACTTGGTACTGTGGCTGGTGATGCCGAAAAAGAAAGCTGAAATTGAACACGTGAATGGCTATCGCAATCCGGTACGTACCATTCATGAAGATCAGAACAGTTACCGTTAATCTTCTTTCTTGCACAGTTTAAAGCTACGGTGGCCCCCTATTACCGTAGCTTCTTTTTTCTGGCTTTAACTTTCCGTAGTTTTGCTGCGTAGCCAGATCAGACGCTGGTTCATGGCGGCAATCATATCGGCGCGGCTAATAATCCCGACCAGCTGTTGCTGTTCCACCACCGGAATATAGTTAAACGAGCGTTCCACAAAATACGGGACCAGATCGGCAATACTCTGATGTGGTTTTACCGTCACCACCTTGCGGTTCATAATGTGTTTGACCTGATGCTGCCATGACATCCGCACATCGGTAGCATGTTTAAACCATTCCACCACTTCATACAGTGCCAATGTGCCGACCAGTTGCTGCTCGGCATTTACCACCGGCAAGCTCATTAAATTGACCTGCTTGAACTTGTCTAGCGCGAGCTGGATATCATCATCCTGCTGCAAGGTAATCACATCATGGGTCATGATATCTTCACAGCGCCATTCCTGCACGTTTTCATCCTGCATACGCGCATTAGCCTGATATTGCGCTTCCAGAATAATTTTCTGCAAGTCATATTCACTAATGTCCAGCAGCTCGGTCTGATGCTCCAGCACATGATGAATATCTTGCGGCTGAATGGTGACTTTCTGGGTCGGGGTCGGGTCTTGCGAACGCAGGTTCAGCTGGGCCTTGTGTGGATATTTCTTGCCAGTCAGTCGGTTAAACATCATTGCCACCAACAGCAATAACAGCGAATTTAACAGCACCGGATAAAAGATAAATAAATAGCCCAGTTCACTGACTGCCTCACCGCCCAATACTGCGGTAATCGCCACAGCACCACTCGGTGGATGCAGCGAATCGGTCGACATCATTAAAATAATAGATAAGGCCACCGCCACACTAAAGGCTTCGGTCAGATTCGGAATATACAGCGCACAAGTCACACCAATAATGCCGGCAATAGTATTGCCAATCACCATATTCCACGGCTGTGCCAGCGGACTGGCCGGCACCGCAAACAGCAATACTGACGACGCACCCATCGGCGCGATATACCAGGCATTAATATCGCCCAGAATCCATAAGCTGATCAGTGAAGATAAACTTAAGCCCAGCAAAGCACCCAATCCGCACAACAGACGTTCTTTCAGCGGCAGTAATTTGAAATTGGGTTTTAAGATTTCTAACCATTCAGATTGCGGATGAAACACGGGAATCCTTTGTGATTTTGGCGACGGCCGCCATTATAAAATGAAGCAGCTTATAAGATGTATTCATTCTATATCTTATAATTATGAATTTTTCTGTTGAGATGTATATCAGTATAGGCACACTGAATCATCCTCTTTTTAGAAAAAATTGATAAGCCCTTCATTTTAAAAACATCGTTTTTGCGTATACACCGTTCAGCGCAGATGATTGCGCTGTATACACCAGATGAAACCAATCTTTGAGAAAAATGACTGAAATGACAATGCTGGGTTTTCCCCGAATCCTACAGATCAAAATCCGTTTTTTGTGGATAGACAGATCAACCGAATGTCGGTTTCTCTACTGATTTTTCATGGCGATTTTTCGGTTAGGCTTCGCTTCCTGATCAAAGCGCCAGCATTGTATGGATAACCTTTGCTACCTCCCGCCAAAATCCTTATAATTGAGCACAATTTTTCTCTAATTTTAAGTGGATGACCATGAGTCGCGCCATATCGCATATTGATACTTTCCAAGGCTTAATTCTTGCCTTACAAAATTACTGGGCGGAGCAAGGCTGCGTCGTGTTGCAGCCTTACGACATGGAAATGGGTGCAGGAACATTCCACACTGCAACTTTCCTACGTGCATTAGGGCCTGAAACCTGGAATGCCGCTTATGTGCAACCTTCACGTCGTCCAAAAGATGGCCGTTATGGTGAAAACCCGAACCGTTTGCAACACTACTACCAGTTCCAGGTGGTATTAAAGCCAAACCCGGACAACATCCAGCAGCTGTATCTGGATTCTTTAAAAGCCATCGGGATTGATCCTTTGGTTCACGACATCCGTTTTGTCGAAGATAACTGGGAATCACCAACACTCGGTGCTTGGGGCTTAGGTTGGGAAGTTTGGCTGAATGGTATGGAAGTCACGCAATTCACTTATTTCCAGCAAGTCGGTGGTGTTGAATGTTATCCGGTCACGGGTGAAATCACTTACGGTTTAGAACGTCTGGCGATGTACCTGCAAGGTGTCGACTCAGTTTACGATTTGGTTTGGACCAAAGGTCAGTTCGGTACGGTGACCTATGGCGATGTATTCCATCAAAACGAAGTAGAACAATCGACCTATAACTTCGAATATGCGCCAGTCGACAAACTGTTTGAACTGTTCGACTTTTACGAAGCAGAAGCCTCTCGTTTGATGGAAGCGAAACTGCCACTTCCTGCCTATGAGCAAGTGGTGAAAGCATCACACAGCTTTAACCTGCTTGATGCGCGTGGTGCGATTTCTGTGACTGAGCGTCAGCGTTATATTTTACGTGTCCGTACATTGGCGCGTGCCATTGCACAAAGCTACGTGGCCGCACGTGCAGAGCTTGGTTTCCCAATGGCAGAACCGCATTTACGTGATGAAGTTCTGGCACAGTTAAAAGCACAGGTTGAGGCGGAAGCCGCGCAAGCAGAAAAATCAGCGGAGAACAAATAATGTCTAAACATACTGTTTTATTTGAACTTGGCTGTGAAGAACTCCCACCAAAAAGCCTGAAAAAATTACGTGATGCATTACAGGCAGAAACGGTTAAAGGCTTAAAAGATGCAGGTCTGGCTTTCGATTCAATCGAAGCCTATGCTGCACCACGTCGTTTGGCACTTAAAATTGTCAATGTAGATGGCGCGCAAGCCGATACCCAAAAACGTTTTGACGGCCCTGCTGTGCAAGCAGCGTATGATGCGGAAGGCAAACCAACCAAAGCTTTAGAAGGCTTTATGCGTGGCCAAGGCATTACGGTTGATCAGGTTTCAACGTTCCAGGCCGGTAAAGTTGAAAAAGTTTGCTACTTAAAAGATGTCAAAGGCCAAAGCCTGGATGCGCTGTTACCGCAAATTTTACAAAATGCTTTGGACAACCTGCCAATTGCGAAACGCATGCGTTCTGCAGCAAGCCGTACTGAATTCGTTCGTCCGGTAAAATGGGTGGTGTTGCTTAAAGACAACGATGTGGTTGATGCAACTATTCAAGATCATAAAGCTGGCAAGGTGACGTATGGTCACCGCTTCCATGCACCTGAAGCGATTACGCTGGCCAATGCAGATGCGTACTTAGATGCACTTCGTAGCGCTTATGTGGTTGCATCATTTGAAGAGCGTCAAGCGATTATTGATCAACAAGTGAAAGCACTTGCTGATGAAGTGAATGCCATTGCGATTGTGCCTGCGGATCTTCGTGACGAAGTCACTGCACTGGTTGAATGGCCTGTTGCACTACGTGCCAGCTTTGAAGAATGCTTCCTTGCTGTTCCTCAAGAAGCGCTTATTACGACCATGCAGGACAACCAAAAGTACTTCTGCCTGGTGAATAGCGATAATAAACTGCAACCGTACTTCATTACGGTGTCAAACATCGAGTCGAAAGATCCGTCACAAATTATTGAAGGTAACGAGAAAGTCGTTCGTCCACGTTTGTCGGATGCTGAATTCTTCTTCCTGCAAGACCAAAAACAACCGCTTGCTTCTCGTAAAGAGAAATTGGCAAACATGGTCTTCCAGGCAGAATTGGGTACGCTTTGGAACAAATCTGAACGTATTGCCAAACTTGCTGTTGCGCTTGCGCCAATTACAGGTGCAAATGCGGCTGACGCTGAAAAAGCTGCCCTGCTGGCAAAATGTGACTTAACCTCTGAGCTTGTGGGTGAATTCCCAGAACTTCAAGGCATCGCGGGAACTTACTATGCACGTCTTGAAGGCGAAAATGATGAAGTGGCTGAAGCACTTGGCGAGCAGTACTTGCCTAAATTTGCAGGTGATGTTTTACCGAAAACCAAAACAGGTACAACCATTGCGCTTGCAGACCGCTTAGATACGCTCACCGGTATTTTCGGTATTGGTCAAGCGCCTACAGGTTCGAAAGACCCGTTTGCCCTGCGTCGTTCTGCAATTGGTATCTTACGTCTAGTGACTGAAAACGAGCTTGATGTTTCAATCGAAGATTTGATCAAACTTGCTTTAGCTGCGTATGGCGATGTACTCAAAGATCACGATAAGACTTTAAACGATGCGGTTGCATTCCTTGAAGGTCGTTACCGTGCCAAATATGAAGACCAAGGTGTGGCTGTTGACGTGATTCAAGCCGTTCAAGCCTTGTCACCAAAATCACCGCTTGATTTTGACAAGCGTGTCAATGCGGTCAATCACTTCCGCGCATTGCCTGAAGCGGCTGCACTTGCTGCTGCGAATAAGCGTGTTGCCAATATTCTTGCCAAAGAAGCGGCACCAGCTGGTGAAGTGGTTGAAGCGAATCTGGTGGAAGATGCTGAAAAAGCATTGTTCGCTGAACTTGCAAAAATCACGCCTGTAGTTGAGCCATTATTCGCTGCCAAAGACTACACTGCTGCGCTCTCTGCACTTGCTGCACTGCGTGCGCCTGTAGATGCGTTCTTTGACGGTGTAATGGTGATGGCGGATGATGCTGAATTAAAAGCAAACCGTTTACGCTTGCTTGCTCAGCTTCGCGCCTTATTTACCAAAGTGGCGGATATTTCGGTGCTTCAACACTAAAGATGAGTATTTATAACGACTCACCTATCACCCTTGCAATCCTCAAGCTCTTTCAAGAGCTTGAGGATTGGATTTCAATGAATCATCAATATCTTCCTCATGGTGCCGTTAAGGCATTTATTTTTGGTGGCTGTGCGTTTCACATCCACACCAATGCTCGAGGTAGCAATGATATTGATGCTGAAATCCAATCGATCAGCCAATTAAAAAAAGAAGATATTTTCTTATTTCTAGAAAATAATGATATTGAA